>NZ_JBNNPF010000003.1:4997-214751 GCF_050275515.1 Streptomyces sp. NPDC004126
CGGGGGGGCCGGGCGGGCGCCCCCCCCCCCCGGGGGGGGCCGCCCCGCCCCCCCGCCGCGCGGCGGGGGGCGGCGCCCCCCCGGGGGCCCCCGGGCGCCCCGGCGTACGCGTACGCGGCTCAGCCCACCGGCATCCGGTCCGCTTCCGGCCGGGCGGCCCGCGGCTCTTCGCCGCGCACCCGCGGGCGCAGCGGCCACCACAGGGATCGGCCGAGCAGCGCGGCCAGCGCCGGCACCAGCACGGCCGACAGGACGAACGCGGACAGCAGGATCCCGACCGCCGTCGCGAAACCGGTCTGCTGGGTCCCGGCGTGCGGGCTCACGGCCAGGCTGCCGAAGGACGCGGCGAGCACCAGCCCGGCCGTCGCGATCGCCGGCGCGGTGTGCCGCACCGCGCGGGCCACCGCCGCGCGGGCCGGTCCGGGCCGTTCCATCTCCTCCCGCAGCCGGTCGCTGATCAGGATGTTGTAGTCGGTGCCCAGCGCCACCACGAACAGGAACAGCACCAGCGGCAGCGTGAAGTCCACGCCCGGCCGCCCCAGCCCGTGCTGGAAGACGAGGGCCGAGGCCCCCAGCGTGGCCGCGAAGCCGAGCCCGACCGCGAGCATCAGCACCACCGGCGCGAGCACGCTCCGCAGCAGCACCAGCAGGATCACCCCGATCAGCACCGCCGCCACCGGGAAGATGACCCTCAGGTCCTTGTCCACGGCCACCGCGATGTCCGCGAACACCGAGGCGGTGCCGCCGACATGGGCCTCGGTCCCGGCCGGCAGGTTCGCCCGGACCGCCGCCCGGACCGGCCCGGAGACCAGGTCGCGGGCCTCCTGCCCGCCGGACTCGGTGTTCAGCAGCAGGTCGATCCGCGCCGCCTTGCCGTCCCCGCTCAGCACCGTCGGCGCGACGCCGCCCACCCCGGGGACCCGGGCCAGGGCCCCGGCCAGCCCGGCCACCCGTCCCGCGTCCAGCTTCGTGCCGTCCTTCACGGCGACCAGCACGCTCGTCGGGTCCGAGACCCCGGCGGGCAGGGCGCGGGAGATCTCCTCGGCCGTCTCCACCGCCGCGGTCCGCTCGCCGCCCGCGCCGGACTGCCCGTAGTCCATGCGGATCCCGGCCAGACCCGCCGTCAGCGCGCCGAGCAGCACCAGCGAGGCGAGCACCAGCGCCACCGGGCGCCGGGCCGTCAGCCGGCCGAGCCGGCCCGCCGCACCCTCGCGGGGCGCCCGCCGCAGGGCGCGCGAGGGCCAGAACATCTTCCGGCCGGTCACGGCCAGCAGCGCCGGCATCAGGGTGAGGCTGCCCAGCAGCATCACCAGCACCGACACCGCGATCGCCGGGCCCAGCACCCGGAACTGGCCGAAGGAGGCGATCCCGAGGGTGGCGAACGCGGCCACGATCGTCAGCGCCGCCGAGGTGACGGCCGTGCCCACCCGGCCCGCGACCTCCGCGGCGGCCTCGCGCCCGCTCTGCGCCGGGTTCTGCCGCAGCTGCTCGCGGAAGCGGAACAGCAGGAAGAGGAAGTAGTCGATGCCGATGCCCATCAGCACCACGTTGATCAGACCGGGGGTGGAGGGGGCCAGCCGGATGCCGCTCGCCATCGACGCCATGACCACGGTCCCGGCCGCCGCACCGCCGATGACCGCCATCGCCAGCAGGGGCAGCAGCGCGGCGAACACGCTGCGGAACACCAGGACGTGGAGCAGCACGATCAGCCCCATGACCACCGCGCCGACCACCGTCGAGCGGGTCTTCTCCGCGTCCGCGGTGTCCACCGCGGCGGCGAGCCCGCCCGTGAACCCCGTCCGCATGCCCGCTTCCCCGAACGCGGCCCGCGCCCGCTCGCGGAACTCCTTGTAGGTGCTCTGCACCCCCGGGTCCTGCGGATTGCCCCTCAGCTCCACGGACAGCAGCCGGAAGGACCGGTCGGGGGCCGTCATCCCGGCGCCGATCCGGGGCGTCTGGGAGTGGTCCTCCATGAAGGGCGGATCGTCCTTCTTCTTCGGCATGACCACCCGCTGCCCGGCCAGCCGCCGCGACACCTCCTCGACCCGGCGCTCGTCGGGAGCGGTGAGCGCCGCCCCGTCGCCGCGGGCCACCAGGACCGTCAGCGGGTCGGAGTCCGGCCGGCCCCCGAAGCTCTCCTCGGCGATCCGCAGCGCGGCCGCCGAATCGTAGGAGGCGGGCAGGAAGCCGTCGTTTCCGGGCTGGGTGGCTCGGAAGACGAACACCTGGCCCAGGATCGTCAGCCCGATGCCCAGCACCGCCCACAGGGCGATCACCTTCCACGGGTTCCTGGTCGAGCATCCCGTCAGGGCGCGGATCACTGTTCTCCTCCGGTCTGTCCGTGCGGCCCGGCCCGGTTGGCCGTCCGGTCTCCAGACCATCAGCCGCCGGAACGGAAAACGTCCTGGTGGAGAAGGAGAACGCCGCCGGGACCACGGTCCGGGATCCGGTCCCGACCAGGACCCTGGTCCTGGTCGGGACCGGTCCCCGCGGCCGGTGTCAGCGGTCCGGCCCGATGGGAGAATGGACCCACGAGGACGGCCCCACGGCGGTCCGTGGGAGAGGGGCCGAGGGGATGGGCACGCGCGCCGAGAGGCTGACGTGGACGCGCAACGACGCACTGGTGGCGGTCGGCGCGGCCGCCGTGGACCTCACGGGCTTCGCCTTCGACACCCAGTTCCAGGGCACCTCGCTGGGGGTCACCGCCGCGTTCCTCGTCGTGGCCTCCGCGCTCGCCCTGCTGGCCCGGCGCCGCCACCCGGTGGCGACGCTCGCGGTCGTCCTGCTCCTGGGCGCGGTGGTGAACCTGACCACCACCGTCTCCCCGCACTTCGGACTCACCCCGGCCGTCGCCCTGTACTCGGCCGCGGTCGCCTGCCGGACCCCCGCGGTGGTGTGCGCCGCACTCCTGACACCGCCTCTGACCAGCCTGGGACAGGGCGGCCGGCTCCTCGACCCCGGCTACGGCCTCCTCGCCAACACGGCCGCGACCCTGCTCGTCGTCACCACCGGCCTCGTCGCCCGGCGCTGGCAGGCGGACGCCGAGGCCAAGCGGGCCCTGCTCGCCGAACGGGCGGTCGCCGACGAACGCCGCCGCATCGCACGGGAGCTGCACGACATCGTCGCCCACCACATCACCACCATGCAGCTGATGGCCGGCGGAGCCCGCGCCAACCTCGCCCACGACCCCGAGACCGCCCGCGAGGCACTGATGACCCTGGAGGCCTCCGGCCGGATGGCCCTCGGCGAGATGCGGCAGCTGCTCGACGTGCTGCGGGCCGGCGAGGAACCGGAGACCGCCGTCCCGGCCCCGCAGCCCGGAGCCGGGGACCTGGAACGGATCGTCGCCGAGTCCCGGGCCGCCGGGTCGGACACCGAACTCACCGTCAGCGGCCCCGCCCGCCCGCTGCCGCCCACCGTCGGCCTCACCGTGTTCCGCGTCGTCCAGGAGGCCCTGACCAACGCCCGCAAGCACGCCGGGAACGCCCCGGCCCGGGTACGGCTGGCCTACGGACCGGACGAGGTCGCCGTGGAGGTCTGCGACGAGGGCCCCGCCGACGGCGCCGCCCGGCGCCCGTACCGCGGCGGCGGGTACGGCCTGATCGGCATGCGGGAACGCGTCGCCCTGCACGGCGGCACCCTGGAGGCCGGACCCCGCGAGGAGGGCGGCTTCCGGGTCGCGGTCCGCCTCCCCGTACCGTCCGCCCCCGAAGCGCACCACCAGCCCCACCCGCAGCGAGAGGAACTCCGCCGATGATCCGCGTGCTGATCGCCGACGACCAGCCGTTGGTCCGGCGCGGCCTGGCCCTGATCCTGACCCCCGACCCCGGCATCGAGGTCGTCGGCGAGGCCGCCGACGGCGCCGAGGCCGTCGCCCTCGCGCAGGAGCTGCACCCCGACGTGGTGGTCATGGACATCCGCATGCCGGTCCTCGACGGAGTGGCCGCCACCGCACGGCTGGCCGAAGTCCGGCCCGCGACCCGGGTGCTCGCGCTGAGCACCTTCGACATGGACGAGTACGTGGTCGCCGCGCTGCGCGCCGGCGCCTGCGGGTTCCTGCCCAAGGACGTCTCCCCGGAAGAGCTGATCGCGGCCGTCCGCACCGTCCACACCGGCGAGGCCGCGGTCGCGCCGAGGCTCCTGACCCGGCTGCTCTCCACCTACGTACGGACCGTCCCGCGCGAGCCCCGGCCCGCCCCGGCGGCCCCCGACGGACTCACCCCGCGCGAGCTGGAGATCTGGCGGCTGCTCGCCCGGGGCCTGGACAACGCCGCGATAGCCGCCGAACTGGACATCAGCGTCTCCACCGTCAAGAACCACCTCACCGCCGTCTTCGGGAAGCTGGGCGTCCGCGACCGCGCCCAGGCGGTCATCGCCGCGTACGAGACGGGGCTGGTCGAGGCCGAGCGGAGGAGCGGTTGAGACCCAAGTGCCCGCAGACACCCGGAATTCCCCGGGCCCTCGCATCCCTGACCAGCCAGAACACTGGATGATCCGCCGGTGCGCGGGGGGCTTCCCGCATGGCACAGTGCCAGGAGCACAGCCGCCGGACCAGGGAGCCCCCATGCGTGAACCGCACACCGCGCCGCCGGTACTCGCCGCGCCGGCCTCCCCGCTGCCGGCCTGTCCGCGGTGCGCGGACGCGCCGGAACGGATCTCCTGGCGCCAGCGCCCGGGCGAACCGGTCGTCCTGGTCTTCGACCCCTGCGGCCACCGCTGGACGTCCCCCGCTCCGCCCGTCCTGGCCGTCACCCCCTTCCAACGCCCCTTCTAACGCGCTTCGAGCAGCGCGGCGATCCGCAGGGCGAACGCCTCCTCGCCGAGGATCTCGATCCCGGCGGCCTCGGCCTTGGCCACCTTGCTCCCCGCCTTCTCCCCGGCCACCAGCAGGGTCGTCCTCCCCGATATGGAGCTGGAGGACCGGCCGCCCGCCCGCTCGATGAGTTCGCGGACCCGGTCGCGGGTGTCGTACGCCGCCAGCGCGCCGGTCATCTTCCCGGTGACCACCACGTTCTGGCCGGCCAGCGGCCCCGCTTCGTCCCCGCCCGCCGGGACCGCGGCCGGAGCCTGCGGTTCCACCGGGCGGACGCCCGCCGCCGCCAGCTTGTCGATGACCGGGCCCAGTTCCGCGACCTGGGCCACGATCGCCGCCGCCTTCGTCTCCCCGACCAGCTCCACGGCCGTCATCGCCGCCGCGTCCGCCGCCCGGACCGCCTCCATCGTCCCGAAGTGGCGGGCGATCCGCCGGGACATGCCCCGCCCGGTCCCGACCACGCCCAGCGCACAGAACACCCGGGACAGCGGCAGCGCCTTCGCCGCCTCGATCCGCTCCGCCAGCTTCACGGCCCGCTTCCCGCTCCCTGCGGCCCGCTCCAGCGCCGCCAGGTCCAGGGCGAACAGGTCCGCCACGTCGCGCACCCCCTCCTCCTCGACCAGGGCCCGCACGTACCGCTCGCCCAGCCCGTCGATGTCGAGCTGGTCCCGGCCGGCGGCGTACAGGATCGCGGCGATCCGCCCGCAGTCGGCGGGCTGCGCGCACCGCCACCGCTCCTGCGAGCGGTCGATCTCCCCCTGGCAGCCGGGGCAGACCTCGGGCACGACGACCGGCCGCTCCGCCCCGGTCCGCAGCTCCACCACCGGCGCCTCCACCCGGGGGATCACGTCACCGGCCTTGTAGACCGTCACCGTGTCGCCGATCAGCAGGCCCCGGCGCGCGATGTCGGCGGGGTTGTGCAGGGTGGCGTGCCGCACCACGGAGCCGTCGACCTCCACCGGCTCCAGCACGGCGGTCGGCGCGAGCACGCCCGTACGGCCCACCGCCCAGGTCACGTCCAGCAGCCGGGTCCGCCGCTCCACGGCCGCCAGCTTGTACGCGGTCGCCCAGTGCGGGTGGCGGGAACCGGTGCCGGCCGCCGCCTGCTCGGCCAGCGAGTCCAGCTTGACGACGACCCCGTCGATCCCGAACGGCAGCCCGGCGCGCAGCCCCGCGATCCGGTCCACCTGCTGCTGCGCCCCGGCCGCGGTGGCCGCCACCGTCAGCCCGGCCGCCGTGTCCGCGGCCGTGCGGACACCGGCCGCCGCCACGTACGCCATGACCTCGGAGTGGGTGGTGCCGGGCAGGGCCGTACCGCCCTCCGTCTCCACCGCGCCGAAGGCCCAGAAGCTCATCTCCACCGTGTACGCGCGCCCCTTGGCCCGCAGCGTGCCCGCCGCGCCGTTGCGGGCGTTGGAGAAGGGGCCCGCCCCGTGTTCCGCGCGCATCCGGTTCGCCCGCTCGAACTGCTCCGCCGTCAGCAGCACCTCGCCGCGCACCTCGAAGGTGGCGTCCACGGCCAGCTCCAGGGGCAGCCCGACGATGGTGCCGATGGCGTGCGAGACGTCCTCGCCGCTGGTGCCGTCGCCCCGGGTGACGAGCCGGACCAGCCGGCCCGCGCGGTATCGGGCCGCCAGCGAGGCCCCGTCCAGCTTCGGCTCCACCGCGTACCCGCCGGTGACGGGCCCGCCCAGGCGCCTGACCAGCGAGGCCTCCCAGTCCAGCAGGTCCTGCGGGCCGAAGGCGTTGGCCAGCGAGAGCATCGCCGCCGTGTGCGCCACCTCCCCGCCCGCCACGGCCCCGCCCGCGACCTTGCCCGTGGGGGAGGCCGGGTCCACGTGGTCCGGGTAGGCGGCCTCGTACGCCTGGATCAGGGACACGAGCAGGTCGAACGAGGCGTCGTCGAGCGGGGAACCGCCCGAGCCGTAGTAGGCCGCGGAGGCCTTCACGGCGGTGGCGATGGCGTCGGCGTACTCGTCACGGTCGGCCAGTGCCGACGCGGTGGTGATCGTCATGCCGTGATCGTCGCGCACGGGTCTGACAACGGCGGGGTCCGGCCGTCCCCGGCGACCTCGTATCCTGCACCTGACCACACCTGTGATCAGTAACGATGAGCCGTGCCGCGCGACGGGCGCCGGCCGGCGGGAACGGGAGAACCCTGATGGACGTGCAGCACTTCGAGCGGATCACCGCGTTCATCGAGGCCCGGCTGACCCCGCTGTTCGACGCGGAGACCGGCAGCGAGCGCGGCTTCGCGATGGACGACACCTCCCGTGCCCTGCGCGCGCTGCGCAACAGCGTGCTGGAGGCCTCCGCCGTGAAGGGGCTCATCGCGACGCGGGAGACCGCCGAGCCGCTCCTGCGCAAGGTCATCGACCAGTCGGTGGAGCACCACTGGGACGTGCTGCGCGGCATCGCCCGCCAGTGGGAGGACCACGCGGACTTCCAGCGGGAGTTCAAGCGCCACGCGTGGGAGCTCGACGGGACCCCCGCCGCCGCCCCCGCCTCCGCCTGAGCCCGGACGCGCGGCGCGCCCGCACGCCGGCCGGCTACCGGCTGGGCGCGCCGCCGATCAGGTAGCCGACGCGGCGCTCCAGCCCGCCCCAGCGGCGGTCGTGCCGGTAGGCCCGCTTGATGGTGCGGGCCCGGGTCCTGGGGCGGTGCCCGTAGAAGCGGCGCGCCCACGGCGAGGCCGGGCGGGCCAGCCGTACCGCAGCGAACAGGGCGATCATCGGGACGACCATCCCGAACACCGCGAGCCGGGGCTTGCCCTTGAACAGGGCCACCGCCGCCAGCAGCAGGTTGAACAGCACGGTGGCGCCGAGGAACAGACGGTTCGCCTGCTGGTCCTCGGTCAGCCCGTCCACGCCCAGCGGCAGGAACCCGCACAGCAGCAGGCCGGCCAGGGCGGAGGTCATGACCACCACCTCGACGCTGAGGGTGCCCTCCTCGGTCCAGTAGACGTCGCTCAGGTGCAGGATCAGCGCGAACTCGTCCAGGACCAGGCCCGTCCCCATCCCGAACAGCACGGCCGCCACCCAGGACCCCCACCCCGTACGGCCGCCCGCGATCGCGGTGAACCCGCCGACGGTCATCAGGATCACCCCGGGGACGCAGTGGTGCACGTGCAGGCCGCCCGGGGTGACGTTGCGGAAGGGGCCCTTGCCGGCCCGGATCATCCGGGTGATGACCCGGGTCACCATGAAGGTCACCACGAAGGCCGACAGCGCCAGGAGCAGGGGCAGTTTCCCCGGCTCCAGGATGTTGCGGTACCACCAGTCGCCCATGCCGTCACCCTCCCGGCCCCGGCCGCCCCGCGCACCGCGAGCACCGCCGTTCGGGCGCCCGGGTCAGGCCTTCGCGCCCGCCGGGTCCGGCTGCGGGTCCTGTGCCTCCCGGGCGGCCCGGCGGCGCTGCGCGTCCTCGTCGGTGTCCGCGTCGTAGGAGATCAGCTTCGGCAGCAGCGCGGCCAGCAGCGCCACGGACGCCACGCATGCGAGCCCGCCGCTCCAGAACGCCGGCCGGGTGCCCGTCCAGCCCGCCATGGTGCCGGCCCGTACCTGACCGAGCTGCGGGCCGACGCTGTACGAGAGCACCTCGATGCCGGCGAGGCGGCCCCGCAGCTCCTCCGGGATCGTCTGGTTCCAGATCGTGGAGCGGCCCAGCCCGCTCAGCATGTCGCCGGCGCCCGCCGCCGCGAGGCACAGCAGCACCAGCCAGATGTCCGAGACCCAGCCGGCCGCCGCGATCGCGAGCCCCCAGGCGGCGGCCCCGAAGACCACCAGCAGTCCGTGCCGGCGCACCCCCGACACCCAGCCGCTGGTCATCCCCAGCACCAGCGAGCCCACGGCGCCCGCCGCGTACATCAGGCCCAGCGCCCACACGGCGTCCAGCTCGTCGGCCAGGAACGGGAAGATCGTGTTCGGGAAGGCGAAGAACATGGCCGCCAGGTCGACGGCGTACGTGCCCAGCAGCACCGGCCGGCTCCACGCGTACCGGGTGCCCTCGGCGATGCCCCGCAGCGAGGGCCGCTCGGCGCCCCCGGCCGGCGGCGCCGGGCTGAGCCGCGCGCACAGCACCACCGAGACGGCGAAGCCCGCGACGGTCACCGCGTACGCCGACGCGTAGCCGGCGTACGCCACGACCACACCGGCGAGCGCCGGACCGGCGATCGCCCCGAACTGGTAGCGCAGCGCGTTGAGCGCGGCGGCCGCGCTGAGCTGGTCGTGCGGCACGATCCGCGCCATCAGCGAGTCCAGTGCCGGACGCTGGAGGCCCGTCAGCGCCGACACCCCGGCCGCCACCACGTACAGCGGCCACAGCAGCGGGCCCGGCAGCAGCGAGTTCACCAGGAGCACCAGCGCGAGCAGCCCGAGCCCGGCCTCGGTCAGCAGGATCAGCCGGCGGCGGTCCACCGCGTCGGCCAGCGCCCCGCCGTACAGCCCGCAGACCACCAGCGGGACCAGCTCCACCGCGCCCATGGCACCGACCGCCAGCGGCGAGTCCGTCATGTGCTTGATCTGCAGCGGCAGCGCGATCATCGCCATGAAGGAGCCGAAGAAGGTGACCGTCCCCTGGAAGAACAGCAGCCGGAAGTCACGGCTGGAACGCCAGGGGGCCAGGTCGGGCAGTACGGAGGCCAAGCGGGATCTACTCACGGCCGACCATCCTGCGCGGCCGCCGGGCACCCGGGCAACGCATTTTCGCCCCGGACGGGTCAAAACGGCACCCGGCGCGTGGCAGCGGCCGCCGCCGGTGGCACCCATGGGTCATGCCGCCGGTGTCCCCGTTCCTGCGTACGGCCGCCGCCTACGCCTGGCGCCTGCTGGTCGTGGGCGTGGCGGTCTACGCCGTGTTCTCGCTGCTCGGCCGCTTCCACGAGATCGGCGTGGCGCTCTTCCTCGGCCTCGTGGTGACCGCCCTGCTGTCGCCGCCGACCCGGGGCCTGGCCCGGATCCTGCCCCGCTCCGCGGCCGTCGCGGTCACCCTCGTCAGCAGCACCGTCCTGCTGCTGGGCATCCTCGCGCTGGTCGGCGAAGCGGTGGCGGGGGAGAGCGCCACCCTGGTGCGGGAGTTCCGCGAGGGCCTCGCCAGCATCGAGAAGTGGCTGGAGCGCCCGCCCTTCCGGCTGGACCCGGGAGCGCTCACCGGCCTCCAGGCCAAGATCGGCGAATACCTGTCCACCCACCGCTCGACCCTGCTGAGCACGGCGGTGAGCGGAGCGGGCCACGTGGTGCAGGTGCTCGCCGTGCTGGCGCTCGCGGTGTTCTCCTCGGTCCTCTTCCTGCACGGCGGCGGCCGCCAGTGGGCGTGGTTCTGCGCCCAGCTGCCCGAGCGGGCGCGCGGCCGCACGGCCCTCGCCGGGAGCGCCGCCTGGCGCACGTTCACCGGGTACACGCACGGGATCGTGCTGGTCGCGGCGACCAACGCGGTGCTCGTCGGGGTGGCGCTGTACTTCCTCGGGGTGCCGCTCGCCCTCCCGCTGGCGCTGCTGGAGTTCTTCGCGGCCTTCGTGCCGCTGGTGGGGTCGCCCGTCGCCCTCGCGGTCGCCTCGGTGGTGGCGCTGGCGGCGCGGGGGCCGGTCATCGCGGCGGTGGTGGTCGCGCTGATCGTGGTGATCGGGCAGATCGAGGGGCACCTGCTGCACCCCCTGGTGATGAGCTGGGCCGTGCGCCTGCACCCGCTCGTGGTGGCGGTCTCGGTCATCGCCGGGGCCATCGCGGCCGGGGTGGTCGGCGCGGTGGTCGCGGTGCCGCTGGTCTCGGTGGCCTGGTCGGTCCACTGCGCGCTGCGCTCGGAGGCCGGCGGGCCCGGGGACGAACCGCGCCCGGAGCGGCCCCCGGAGCCCGAGCCGCGGCCCGGCCCGGACGGCTGATCCGCCCGCACGGCTGATCCGACCGGACGCGTCTACCGTGGGACGTGGAGGTGGTTGCCATGGCAGAGCACGCCGCCGGTGCGGCGGCGCGGAAGCTGGAGGACGGCCGGCTGCTCCGGGAGCTGGAGACCATCCACCGCACGCGCCACGAGACCCTGCTGCACGGCTCGGACGACGCGCTGGCCACGCACACCCAGCGGCTGAAGGAGCTGGAGGACGAGTACCTCCGCCGCCACCCGGACCGCGCCCGCACCGCGGGCCGTACCCGCTCGGGAGCCCGCGCCCGCACCCCGGGCGAGGGCTGAGGCCCCCCCGGGGCGAGGACTGGGGCCGCCCCCCCCCGCACGTTGGTCCGCCCCGCGAATGCGCGGGGCGGCATTGGGCTTGTGCCCGGGGGCGGCCGGGTGAAACCCGGGGAACGGCCGACTCCCCCTGCCCACCGGACGAGGACCCTCCTATGAGTCTTCGTTGCTCCGAGTGAGACATCCTTGTATCATTCGGGGCGACGGAGACTCATTCTGGTGCCCGAAGGCGCCCCCTCGAACGGAATCCCATGCACACCCCCATGCGGGACCCTCGCCGCTGGATCGTCCTCGCGATCCTCTCCGGCAGCCTCCTGCTCATCTCGATGGACACCACGATCCTCAACGTGGCCTTCCCCTCGCTCGTCGCCGACCTCCAGCCCGGAGCCGTGCAGCAGCTGTGGATCATCGACGTCTACGCCCTCGCGCTGTCCGGACTGCTCGTCACCGCCGGAGCCCTCGGCGACCGCTGGGGCCGCAAGCGGCTGCTGATGGCGGGCTTCGGCATCTTCTCCGCCGCCTCCCTGATCGCCGTGTTCTCCACCGAGGCCTGGCACGTGATCGCCGCCCGCGCCCTCCTCGGCGTCGGCGGCGCGGCGATCATGCCGGCCACCCTCTCGATCCTGCGCAGCGTCTTCACCGACGCCAGGGAACGCGCCTTCGCCCTCGCCGTCTGGGCCGCCGTGTTCGGCGGCGGCATGGCCTTCGGCCCCGTCGTCGGCGGCCTCCTCGTCCAGGACCACGGCTGGCACTCCGCCTTCCTCCTGAACCTCCCCGTCGCCGCCGTGATCGTCGCGGCCGGCCTGCGCTACCTGCCCGAATCGCGCGCCCCGCGCGGCGACGGCGCCTGGGACTGGTGGGGCGTCGGACAGTCCGTCGTCGGCATGCTCGCCCTCGCGGGCGGCATCAAGCAGCTCGGCAAGAGCGGCATCGCCGACCCGCTGCCCTGGGCCCTGCTCGCCCTCGCCGCCGTCGCGCTCACCGTCTTCGTCCGCCGCCAGCTGCGCCTGGACAACCCGCTGCTCCAGGTGCGGCTGTTCGCCAAGCCAGCCTTCAGCGTCGCCGCCACCGCGATCTTCCTGCCGATGGTCGGCATGGGCGCGGTCCTCTTCCTCGTCACCCAGTGGTTCCAGTACGGCCAGGGCTACACCCCGCTGGAGGCCGGACTGCGCCTGCTGCCCGCCCCGCTGGCGCTGATCTGCGCCTCGATGGTGGCCCCGGCCCTGATGCAGCGCCACCCCATCCGGCACGTGCTGGGCGCCGGACTCGTGGTCCTCGCGGCCGGCATGGCGATGCCCTGGACCGTCCAGCAGTTCACCGAGCCCGGCTACCCGGCCTTCGCGGCGGGCCTGACCGTCATGGGCCTCGGCGCCGGCATCGCCACCACCGTGGCCTCCGTCACCCTGGTCTCCGCCGCCCCCGCCGACCAGGTCTCCAGCGCGGCCGCCATCGAGGAGACCTGCTACGAACTGGGCTCCGCCATGGGCGTCGCCATCCTCGGCAGCACTGCCGCCGCGCTCTACCGGGGCAACCTGCCGGTGCTCGACCTGGACGGCCCCGCCGCGAGCGCCGTACGGGACTCGGTCGGCGAGGCGGCGCACACCGCCGAACGGCTCGGCGGCGCCGTCGGCCAGGCCCTCATGGAGACCGCCACGCACGCCTACACCCTGGCGATCACCCCGGCGTTCCTGCTGGCCGGCGCCCTCGCCGTCACCGCCGCGGCCACCACGTGGGCGCTGATCCCGCGCGACCTCCGGCCCACCGAGAACCACTGACCTCCGGCCCGCTCCCGGCGCCGCCCCCGCCTCAGCGCGGCGGCGCCGGGAGCGGCGCCGTGTACGCCGGGGCCGCCGGCGCCGGGCCCAGGGTGGTCGTGCCCGGCGCCGCGCGGTGTCCGAGCCCGGTGCGGTAGGCGTTCATCGCCGCCTCCGTACGCCCCTCCCGGCGCAGCAGGTCGCCCAGCAGCCGGCACAGGTCCGCCAGGTCCCCGCCCGCCCCGCTGCGCTCCAGCAGCGCCAGCGCCCGTACGTAGTGCTCCTCGGCCGCCTCGGCGTCCCCGCGCTCCTCGGCGATCAGCCCCAGCAGCCGGTGCGCGCCGCCCGCGTGCACCGCGCCCGGGCCCGAACCCTCCTCCAGCAGCCCCGAGACCAGCCCCGCGGCCTCCTCGCACCGGCCCAGGCGGCGCAGCACATCGGCCAGCTCCACCTCCACCTGCGCGGTGTACAGCGCCGCCCGCCGAGCCGCCAGCATCTCCCGGGCGATCCGCAACTCCCGCTCCGCCGCCGCCAGTTCCCCGTGCTGCGCCTGGACGTAGCCGCGCATCCAGTGGCAGTGCGCCAGATCGGTCCGCAGCCTCAGCTGCCGGTAGACCGCCTGGGCCTTCGCGAGCGAGGCGTCGGCGTCGGCCACCCGGCCCTCGGTCAGGAAGGTCCGCGCCACCTGCCGGTGCATCCCCGCCACCAGCGCCGGATCCCCGACCTGCGGAGCCAGCGCCAGCGCCAGCTCCGCCGCGTGGGCCGCGCGGGCGTGGGCCCCCATGTCGATGTACGGGCCGATGACCGCCGAGTACAGCAGCACCAGCGCCTCCGGGTCCCCGAGCCCGCCCGCGTTCAGCGCGTCGATCGCCGACTCCAGCAGGTAGCAGGCGTACCGCAGCTCCCCGGCCAGCAGGTGGGCGACCGCCCGGCCCCGGACCGCCCGGGCCCTGCGGGGCAGCGGCTGGTCCGCCAGCAGCAGCTCCGCCGCCTCGAAGTGCCGTGCCGCGTCCGCCAGCTCCCCGGCCTCCAGCGCGCAGTCGCCGAGCCCGAGCAGCGCCTCTGCCCGCTCGTCGGCCAGCTCCAGCCGCTCGGCCTCGGCCAGCAGCCGCCGGAACTGCGCCGCGGCCTCCCGCGCCGGGCCGGTGGCCAGGACGCGCTGGGCGTCGGTCAGGGCGAACCGCAGCTCGGTGGCCAGGTGGGCCGGACGGCCCGTGGCGAGTTCCTCGTACGAGGTGCCGAGCCGCCCGGCGAGGAAGCGCAGCGCGGTCTCGGAGGGGCGCACCTTGCCCGACTCCAGGGTGGACACGTACGCCGGGGTGTAGGCGGGCTCCGCCAACTGCCGCTGGGTCAGCCCGCGTTCGGCGCGCAGCCGCTGCACCCGGCGTCCGATCTCGGCCGGCTCGTCCATGAAATCCCCCATGAAATCCCCTGTTGTCACCCTGGTCGCACCAACTCCCCAGTATCGAACCGGAGTCGGCCATTGCGCACCCTCCGGCGCGCCGCCTAGTTTAAGCAGCCGGTTCAGCAGAGTTAATCGAATGCTTAACACCCTGCCCGACTCCTTTTCCCCACGGAGGACTTCATGAGGCGAACCGTCCGGCCGACCCTGCGCACGGCGCTCGCCGCGGCCTGCGCGAGCGCCGCGCTGCTGGCCGCCGCGACCGCCCCCGCGGCAGCCGCCGACCCGCCCCGCCCGGCCGGCGTGCGCGTCGAGATACCCGGGCCGGAACACGGCGGCGACGCCGGATCCGGCCACGCCCTGGTACCCGCCGCCGGGCGGGCCAAGGCCGCGCCCCGCCTCTCCGAGGCCGCGCGCGCCGCCGACGGCCAGGTCACCAAGATGATCGACAACGGCCCCGTCGCGGACCGGCTCGACGTGGTCGTCGTCGGCGACGGCTACACCGCCGGCGAACTGGACCGCTTCCACGCGGACGCCCGCGCCAAATGGGCCGAGATCACCGCCGTCGAGCCCTACACGACCTACCGCGACCTCTTCAACGTCTGGACCGTCGACGCGGTCTCCGCCCAGTCCGGGGTCTCCGGCGACCCCGGCCCCGACACCGTCCGGGACACCGCGCTCGGCTCGTACTTCTGGTGCGAGTCCATCGAGCGGCTGCTCTGCGTGGACCAGCCCAAGGTGGACGCGTACGTCGCCAGGGCACCCGCCGCCGACCTGGTCGTCGTCCTCGCCAACAGCGCCAAGTACGGCGGCGCGGGATACAACGAACCCAGCCCCACCCTCGGCTACGAGGGCATCTCCACCGCCTCCGCCGGCCACCCCAAGTCAGGGCAGGTCGCCATCCACGAGACCGGCCACTCCCTCGGCAAGCTCGCCGACGAGTACTTCTACCCCGGCGTCCCCGGCTACGAGAAGTACACCGGCACCGAGCCCGGCGACCCCAACACCTCCACCCTCGACGCCACCCGGATGGCGGCGGAGCGGGCCAAGTGGTACCGCTGGCTCGGCGAGACCTCGCCCGACGGCGGCACCGTCGGCGCGTACGAGGGCGGCGGCTACTACGTCACGGGCCTCTACCGGCCCACCGACAACTCCCTGATGCGGGTCCTCGGCAAGCCCTTCAACCTCCCCGGGGTCGAGGCGATGACCACCGGCTTCCACCGGCACGCCCGCCTGGCCACCCCGCTCACCCCCACCGGCCGCACCCTGCGGCTGCCGCACACCGCCAAGGCGGCCGTCCCCCGCCTCCACGGCCCCGACGGACGGCAGTTGGACGTCCGCTGGTACCTCGACGGCCGCGAGCTCAAGCGGTTCGCGGGCCGCACCGAGGTCCGGGTCGCCGAACTGTGGCTGCTCGACCTGCGCGGCCACAAGCTGTCGGTGGGCGTCACCGACCGCACCCCCTCGGTCCGCGACCCCGAGGCCGCCCGCGCCCTGACCTCCACGCTCACCTGGGACGTCCGGCTCTGACGCCCCTTCACCGGGCAGACGGCTTCGCGAAGTCGAGCCCGTCCCACAGGGCGCAGTGGTGCTCCGCCGCCGCGTCGACCGGGCGGATCCCGCCCGGTCCCGGCGCCAGCTCCAGCACCGACGGTCCCCCGCCCGGCGCGAACCGGGGCCAGGCGGGGGCGCCGGGCGCGTCCGGCGCCCCGGTGCGGGCGAAACGCGTCCAGTAGCCCGCCATCCGCCCGGCCAGGGCCCGCTGCGGCTCCGCCAGCGCGACGGTCGTGAACAGGTAGGGCAGTTCGAAACCGTGCGCCGCGCCGAACGGGAAGCCGGCGAGCTCCGGCAGCCCGGTGAAGTTCGGCGCCCCCCGGTCGGCGAACAGGTACTGGTACGCCGGCACGTGCCGGGCCAGCGCCCGCCCGTCCCGCAGCGTCGGGCAGGTGAAGGAGGCGTCCGAGAGCAGTGCGGCCCACGCCAGCGCGGGCGTCGTGAAACCGTCCGGCGGGTACGCCGCCCCCACCTCGGCGGCCGCCGGGCCGAAGGAGGCCCGCAACCGCGCCCGGTAGCCCTCCTCGCCGCCCACCGGATACGCCGTCAGCGTCTGCGCGAGGAAGAGCCGCATCTCGTCGAGGTTGTCCCCCTGCACCACCGGCACCCGGTGGAACCGCCCCGCCGCCAGCGCCCGGGACGGCTCCAGCGGCAGCAGGGCGTTGCCGTACGCGACCCCCGAGAACCGCTCCATCAGCTCCGCCGTCAGCAGCCGGCCCGTGTCCAGGGCGCGCAGGCAGTCCAGCACCCGGCCCTCCGGCCGGCCGCCGCACCCGAGGGAGGACGCCGCGGTCCTGCCGGCCGCGACCGTACGCTCCTCGGGCACGAAGGGCTCGTACGTCCCCACCGACGGCAGCACCGAGTACGGCGGCATCGTCGTCGAACACGACCCGCTCTGCACGACCGCCCGGTGGAACAGGCCCGCCGAGGCGGGGGAGACCAGGTGCGCGCAGACGCTGAGCCCGCCCGCCGACTCCCCGAAGACGGTGACCCGCCCCGGATCACCGCCGAACCCGGCGGCGTTGGCCCGCACCCAGCGCAGGGCCGCCTGCTGGTCGGCCAGCCCGAAGTCGGGCGCGCCGCCGAGCTCCGGGTGGCCGAAGAAGCCGAAGACGCCGAGCCGGTAGTTGACCGTCACCACCACCACGTCGCCCGCCGCCACCAGCGGCTGCGGCCGGTACGCGTCCCCCGAGCCGAAGCGGAAGCCGCCGCCGTGGAACCACACCATCACCGGCCGCGCCCGCCCCGGGCCTGCCGGGGCGGTCACGTTCAGGAACAGGCAGTCCTCCGAGCCCTCCGGCCCGCCCGGCCCGAGCGCCGGCAGCTGCGCGCAGCGCGCGCCCGGCGCCCCGGCGTCGAGCACCTCCGCCCGGTGCGGCGCGGGCCGCGGCGGACGCCAGCGCAGCGGGCCGGTCGGCGCCGCCGCGTACGGGATTCCCTCGAACGTGTCGTACCCCCCGTGCGCGCGCCCCCGTACGGGGCCCTCGGCGGTCCGTACGACCGGGCGCTCGCCGTCCCCGGCCACCGCCACGGCGGCGGGCGGCCCCGAACCGGCGGCGCAGGGCATCAGCAGGACCAGCGCGGGCAACAGCGCGCGCAGCAGTCCGCGCTGGAGCCCGCGCTGGACGCGCCCGCTGCGGACGGGACGGGGATCCGGCATGGCCGCGGCCCTCCTCGACGAGTCGGTCAGGCCACTGTGCGCGCCCCCGTCACCCCCGGCCGGCCTCCGCCGCGGCGTGTCCGGCGCGGTGGTGCGGACACGCCGGGGAGCACCCCGTTTGCCCGCCCCGAATGGCGCAGTCGTGGCCGGTGCCGCTGAATGTAACAAAGCGTGCGATTCCCATGACGCACGATGACCGGCGCGCGATGCCGTAGACCCGCGCGTCGGCGAACGGAGCTTTCCATGAATGACCCCAGCACCCTCGCGGCGACGGACCACGGCGACCGCGACGGGCTCCCCGCCACCCCGGACCCCACCGACGGACCCGCCACCCCCGCGCCCCCCACCCCCGACGCCGCCCCGGACCCGCCGTCCGCCGGCCCGGCCCCCGCCGCACCGGATCCCGGAGCCGGCCCCGAACCGCACCCCGCCCCGCACCCCGAGCCGGTCCGCACCCTGCTGGAGACGGCGGCCACCTGCCGGCCCGTCGAGGAGGTCACCGCGCTGGTCAGCCTCCTCAAGGAGAGCGGCCGGCTCGACAGCCCGGGGCACGACGCGCTCCGCGCGGCCGCCGTCACCCGGCCCGTGGACGACGTCCGCCACATGGTCGCCCTGCTGGGCGAACACCCCCTGGAGGAGGCCGAGGCGGACATCACCCTGAGGGCCGCGGCCGTCGGCCGGCCCATCGAGGACGTCGCCCTGCTGGCCAGCATCCTCGGCCCCGACGGCACCCCCCGCACGGACCGGCCCCCCGCACCCGCGGCCCAGCCGCCGCCACCGCAGGACCCGCCGGCGGCGGCCCCCGCGCCGGAGCCGGTGCGGGCCCCCGCCCCGCCGGTGCCGGTGCCGGTGCCCGTGGCCGTCGCCGCGACCGCACCGCCCGTGGTGGCCCGGATCCCGGCCGAGGAGGACTGGCCGGCCGCCGAGCCGGACCGGGTCCCCGCCGCCCCGGCGAGGGGCGCGCTGGGCCACGTACTGCGCTGGCCGACCGCCGCCGCACTGCTGCTGTGCGGGGTCCTCCACCTCCCCGGCAACCCGGCCCGGCCCCCGGCGCCGGAGACCCTGGCCGCGCTCGCGGTGTCCCTGCTCTGCCTGGCCCTCGGAGCCCTGCTCGCCGTACGCGACACCCCGGCGGTCTGGCGGGTCGCGGCGGTGGCCGCGCTCGCCGTGGTCACCCTGCACGTCGTGGGCGGCCTGGTGCTCTTCGACCCGCTCGACGGCGCCCTCGGCGGCCCCTACGCGTGGTCCGGGGCCACCGCCGTGCTCTGCGCGGGCGCCGCGGCCGTCCTGGCCGGCCTGGCCCTCACCTACCGCCGCCCACCCGCCGGAACAGGAGACTGACCCGCCCGGACCCGCCAGACGGGGCCCCGGCCGCTCACCGCGCGGCCGGGGCCCCGTGCCGTTCGGGCACGTGCGCCTGACGCGGCCTGTCGTTCAGGGGCCCTGGCGTGGCCCCATGACGATCAATCAGGAACCTGGACGGCGAGCGGCCGTGGTGCTCTGCGCGACGGCGGCGCTGATGGGACCGGGTGTCCCGGCCGGAGCGTCGGCCGCGCCGTCCCCGCGGCCCAGGTCCACGTCGGCAACTTCGACTCGGACACCCTGTCGGGCATCGACACCGCCCCCGCCCGCGTGACGGACACGGTGGCCGTGGGCGACGGACCGACCGGCGTGGCGGCGGCACCGCGGAAGAAGCCCTGACCACCCGGTCGAACCGGCAGGCCCTAGGGGCGGGCGTCCATGCGGTGGATCAGCCGTCCGTCGGGGCCGAAGACGTCGATGAAGTAGCCCTTCCTGAAGGACGCCCCCTCCTTCGTCGTCAGGTGAGCGGTGACCGAGGTGTTCTGCCGGCGGAAGATCGCGTCCTCCTGATCCGCGTTGCGCGTCCGGATCACCACCCGGGGCACGCCTTCCGGCCCGTCCTCGATCTGGATCCCGTACACGTCCGGGTCCCCGCCGGCCTCCCGGTAGCGCTCGGCCAGGGCCGCGGCGTCCTGGGGAGCGGCCGTGGCCGTCGCCGTCGGGCCCGGCATGACCTGCTTTCGGGGTTCCTCCGTGCAGCCCACCAGCAGCACGGCTCCCGCCACCGCCGTCACTGCCGCGCGGGCGCCCCGCCGTAATGTGTGCCCCATCGCCAACTCCCTTGATGGATAAGGAATCCGACGACCCTACGCGAGGCCGCCGCGCCGCGGAGCCCGGCCGGGCCGGGGGTCGGCACCGCAACACCGATCGGCCGGACACATGTGTTCATGGGGACGCCGCCGTGGGGTGCCAAGCAAGACGGCGGGCATGTCCTCGGCCGCCGCCGCGCGACCCCTCCCGGTCCCGTCCTCCCCCTAGGACCGGGTCCAGGCGAGCAGCCGCTCGGCGGGCCAGGTGTTGACCACCCGGTCCGGTGGCACCCCGCACTCCGCCGCCCGTGCGCAGCCCAGGATCTGCCAGTCCAGCTGGCCCGGGGCGTGGGCGTCGGTGTCGACCGCGAAGAGGGCGCCCGCCGCGACGGCCGTCCGCAGCAGCCGCCGGGGCGGGTCGAGGCGCTCCGGGCGGCTGTTGACCTCCACGGCCGTGCCCGACTCCGCGCAGGCCGCGAAGACGGCCTCGGCGTCGAACACCGACTCGGGGCGCGTCCGGCCCGTGACCAGCCGGCCCGTGCAGTGCCCGAGGACGTCCAGCAGCGGATTGCGCACCGCCTTGAGCAGCCGGCGCGTCATCGCGGGCGACTCCATCCGCAGCTTCGAGTGGACGGAGCCCACCACCAGGTCCAGCCGGTCCAGCAGCTCCGGCTCCTGGTCGAGCGAGCCGTCGAGGAGGATGTCGCACTCGATGCCGGTGAGCAGCCGGAACGGGGCCCACCGCGCGTTCAGCTCCGCCACCACCCGCAGCTGCTCGCGCAGCCGCTCCGGTGACAGCCCCCGGGCGACCTTCAGGCTCGGCGAGTGGTCCGTCAGCACCGCCCACTCGTGCCCCAGCTCCGCCGCGGCCCGCCCCATCGCCTCGATCGGGCTCCCCCCGTCGGACCAGTCCGAGTGCAGGTGGCAGTCCCCGCGCAGGGCTGCGCGCAGGGCGGTGGCGGCCGGCGAGGGGGGCGGGCCCGGCGGCACCGCCGCGGCCTCCTCCTCCAGGGCGCCCAGGTACTCGGGGATCCGGCCGGCCAGCGCCTCGCGCACCACCTTGGCGGTCTTGGGGCCGATGCCCCTGACCGCCTCCAGGGAGCCGGCCGCGGCGCGCTCGGCGGTTTCCCGTGCGCCCAGGTGCGCCACGGCCGCCGCCGCCGTACGGAAGGCCCGCACCCGGTAGGGCGGTGCCTGCGCGCGCTCCAGCAGGAACGCGATCCGGTCCAGTGCCGCCACCGGGTCCATGGCGTACCTCCTCCCGGACCCAGTCTCCCCGCGGGGCCCGGGACCGGCGAGCGGACCCGTCAGCGCGGGCCGTCCTCCCGCGCGGCGGGCGGTCCCGCCCGCTCCGTCAGGGTGAACAGGGCGCCGTCCGGGTCGCGGAGCAGCAGGGAGCGCTCGGTGCCGTCCGAGGTGACCACCGACACGGCGCGCCCGCCGAGGTCGAGTGCCGACTCCACGGCCGAGTCCAGGTCCGCCACCCGGAAGTGCACGTGCCAGCGGGGCCGCGTGTGCGGGGCGTAGGCGCCCTGCTCCACCGGGCCGCTGTCCAGCCGGGCCACCGGATCCCCGCCCTGCCGCAGCACGACCCGCTCCTCCTCGTACGCGACCTCGCAGCACCCCTCGCGCCCGGTGGCCCACTCCAGCACCTCGCCGTAGAACAGCGCGGCGTCGAAGGCGTTCCGGGTCCGCAGCTCCAGCCAGGCCGGGGCCGGTCCCACGCCCACGCGCCAGCCCGAGGAGACGGGCCCCTGCCAGACACCGAAGACCGCGCCGTCCGGGTCGGCGACCAGCGCGGCCCGCCCGCCCCCGGGGAAGGAGACCGGGCCCACCGCGACCGTGCCGACGCGCTCGCGGATCCGGGCGGCCGCCACGTCCACGTCGTCGACCGCGAAGTACGGGGTCCAGGCCACCGCCACCGCCAGGTCCGTGGCCAGCGCCCCGATCCCGGCGACCGGTACGCCGTCCAGCACGGCCACCGAGAAGGCCGAGCCCAGCCGGGCCCGGCGGAAGCTCCACCCCACGACGGCCGCGTAGAAGCGCTGGGACGCCTCCAGGTCGCGGGCCATCAGACTCACCCAGCAGGGGGCCCCGAAGACGTCCTTCGCAGAAATTTCCACACCACAAGGAGTAGCGTCCGCGGCCCCTCGCCGCAGCGCAGGCGCGCCCGCAGGTCACCACCAGTACGCGGGGTACCTCGGGGCGGTGCGGCGGATGCGGGAACCGGCGTAGCCGGTGAGGACCAGCAGCACGGTCGACCCGAACAGCAGCGGGACGAACCGGGCGGGCTCCGGGCTCTGGAGCACGGTCACCACGGCCGTGGCCACCGCCGGGGAGTGCGGGGTGCGGGCCAGTGTCAGCAGGGCCAGGGTGAGCCCGGCCGCCAGGGCCGCCGCCCAGGCGCTGCTGCCCGCCAGGGCCAGGACCGCGAAACCGGCGGCGGCGCCGATCAGGTGCCCGATGACCACCCCGCGCGGCTGGGCCAGCGGCAGGGTGGGGGCGCTGTGCACCAGCGCGGCGCTCGCGGCCAGCGGCGGTATCAGCACCGGCTCGTGGATCATCGCGCCGATCCCGACCAGGCCCAGCAGGACCGTGGTGGCGGCGCTGACGCTGTGGACGGCGGCGGCCGTGCTCGGCCGGGCGGGGGCCCGGGGCGTGATCAGGCGCCTGCGCGGGGAGGGGACGGAGGCGGGGGCAGGGGCGTCGCCGGGGGCGTCGGCGACGGTGGTGGTGCTGGGGTGCATGCGGGGGCGGGTTTCCGGTACGGGCGGGGCAGGGAGGCAGGAGCGGCCGCGCCCGGACGGTGATCGGCCGTCGGCCGGGCCCGGGCCGTGTCTTTCGGATCAGGGGTGTCCGCGGACGCCCCGTCGCGCCCGATCCGGGTGAGGACGGCGCAATCCGGACACGACCCTATCGCCCGGGCCCGCGGGCGGCGCCGCCGGGGTGTGGCCGGGGTGTGACGGGAGGGACTGCGGGCAGTCGGAGCACAAACAGCGGATCGGCCGGAAACGGTCGCCCGTGATCGTGTATGACTGCGGAGGCACGAGCTTGCGGCAGGGAAGGACCAGCCATGACGACGCACCCCCACCTCGCCGGGATCCTCACGGACCTCGACGCGGTGATCGCCGAAGCCCCCGCCGACGCGACCGGCGCCCTGTGGCGGCTGACCGGAACCGGGCGCGGTCTGGACGCCAACCTGATCCGGCTGCGTCCGGGAACGGTCATCGCGGAACACGCGGAGCCCGCCCTCGACGTCCTGCTCGTCGTCGTGGAGGGCGGCGGCCGGATCGACACCGAGGACGGACCGCACCGGCTGCGCCCGCACACCGCCTGCTGGCTCGCGCGCGGTGCCCGGCGCTCCCTGACCGCCGGCCCGCAGGGGCTGGCGTACCTCACCGTCCACACCCGGCGCCCCGGCCTCGGCATCGGCACCGGCACCTCCGTCCGGGCGGAGGGCGCCGAGGGCGGGGAGACGGCGTGCCTGCTGCACCGGGTCTGCCCCGACTGCGGCCGCCTCGCCACGGAGTCCGGCGCCCGCTTCTGCAGCCGCTGCGGCACCGCCCTCCCGGACTGACCCCATGGGCGGCGCCGGCCCGGGCCGCCCCTTCCGGACCACGCGGCCCCGTTCGGCGGCCGCGGACACCCCCTGCCCCCTGGGGCCTGTCTGACAATTCCCGCCGGGGCCGGCCCGCCCGGCACGCACGATCGCCGCACGGCCGAAACGCCCAAGTAGCTCCGCTACGAGGGCGCCCCGGCCGCACGCCGATCGCACGCACCGAACGACCCGGCCTGATCCGGCGGGAATTGTCAGACAGGCCCTACGCTCGGAGCGGACACCCGGCCCCCTTCCCGTAAGGCAGGTCCCCATGCCCAGCACCCAGGTTCCCGTCATCGACCTCGGGCCGTGGCGCTCCGGCGACCCCGCCGCCCGTGCCCGGACCGCCGCCCGCGTCGACGAGGCGCTCAAGGCGGCCGGCTTCCTGCTGGTCACCGGGCACGGGGTCGACCCGGGGCTGCCCTCCCGGATCCGGGAGGCCGCCCGCACCTTCTTCAGGCTGCCGCCGGAGGCGAAGCAGCCGTACGCCGTGAGCGTCGGCGGGCGCGGCTGGCTCGGTCCCGGCGCGGAGGCCAACAGCTACGCGGAGGGGACGGCCTCGCCGCCCGACCTGAAGGAGTCCTGGTCCTGGGCGGCCGAGGATCCGACGGGGGTGCCCTCGGTGGACGCCGAGTGGTTCCGGCCCAACACCTGGCCCGCCGAGGTGCCGGCGCTGCGGCCGCCGGTGGCCGAGTACCTGGCCGCGATGCGGGACCTCTCGGACGAACTGCTGGAGCTGCTGGCCGTCGCCCTGGAGCTGCCCGAGGACCACTTCACCCGCCACACCGGCCACCCCACCTGGGGGTTCAACGTCAACTGGTACCCGGGCACCGAGGTGACCGGCGAACCGCTGCCCGGGCAGTTCCGGATCGGGCCGCACACCGATTTCGGGACGGTGACCGTCCTGGACCGCGAGCCGGGCGCGGGCGGCCTGCAGATCCACACCGACGAGGGGGGCTGGCAGGACGCCCCCTGGGACCCGGCGGCGCTCACCGTCAACATCGGAGACCTGCTGGCCCGCTGGACCGGGGACCGCTGGCGGGCCGGCCGCCACCGGGTGCTGCCGCCGCCCGCCCACGCCCCGGCCGAGGAACTGATGTCGCTGGTCTACTTCTACGAGTGCGACGCGCACACCCGCGTCGAGTCCCTGCCCGCCCCCGTCGGCAGGGTGGCGCACGAGCCGGTCGATTCGCACGTCTACCTGCGGGCGAAGCTGGACGCCATCACGGTGCCCTGAGGGCGGCCTCCCCAGCGGTCCGGGCGGGCCCGATTACCCCTGGTCGGACCGCGTTCGGCAGGATGTGGGCATGACCGAGATCCGCACCCCCCGCCTCCTCCTCCGCCGCTGGACCGACGACGACCTCGTCCCCCTCTCGGAGATCAACGCAGACCCGGACGTGATGCGCTGGACCGGCGACGGCTCCGCACTCGACCTGGAGCAGACCGCCGAAGCCATCGAGCGCTGGGAGGAGGAGTGGGACGACGAGGGCTTCGGCCTGTTCGCCGTCGAGCTCCTCGCCTCCGGCGAGCTGATCGGAGCCGTCGGCCTGTCCGCCGCCGACGAGCTGCCCGAGACGCGGCACCAGGTGCAGATCAGCTGGCGCCTGGGCCGGCCCTTCTGGGGCCAGGGCTACGCCTCCGAAGCGGCCCAGGCGGCCCTGGAGTTCGCCCTCCAGGACCGGGGCCTCGACCGTGTCGTCGCCGTCAACCGGGTCGGCAACGAGGAGTCCGCGAACGTGATCCGCAAGCTCGGCATGGGGAGCGACGGGGAGACCTCCGACCCGGAGACCGGGGCCCGGGTCACCCTCCACAGCATCGACCTCACCGAGTACGAGGCCTGATCCACCCCCAAGCAGGACTTTGGAGAGCCATAAGATCCGATTATGGGGTCATAACCCGGGGGCGGGTGCCGGGTTAGGGTGGCCTTAGTTTAGGGTTTCCTTGATCAGTCAGATTGTCGGTCGAAGGGAACCCAGTCATGCCTCGCTCTCTGCGGGTAGCAATCGTCGGTGCCGGCCCCGCCGGTATTTACGCGGCCGACGCGCTGCTGAAGTCCGAGGCGGCGGCCGACCCCGGTGTCTCCATCGACCTCTTCGAGCGGATGCCCGCACCCTTCGGCCTGATCCGCTACGGGGTGGCCCCGGACCACCCGCGGATCAAGGGCATCATCACCGCCCTCCACCAGGTGCTCGACAAGCCGCAGGTCCGCCTCTTCGGCAACGTCGACTACCCGGGCGACATCTCGCTGGACGAGCTGCACTCCTTCTACGACGCCGTCGTCTTCTCCACCGGCGCCACCGCGGACCGCGCGCTCGGCATCCCGGGCGTCGACCTCGACGGCTCCTACGGTGCGGCCGACTTCGTCTCCTGGTACGACGGCCACCCGGACGTGCCCCGCACCTGGCCCCTGGAGGCCGAGAAGGTCGCCGTCCTCGGCGTCGGCAACGTCGCCCTCGACGTCGCCCGCATCCTCGCGAAGACCGCCGACGAGCTGCTCCCGACCGAGATCCCGCCGAACGTCCACGAAGGCCTCAAGGCGAACAAGGCCCTGGAGGTCCACGTCTTCGGCCGCCGCGGCCCGGCCCAGGCGAAGTTCAGCCCGATGGAGCTGCGCGAGCTCGACCACTCGCCGAACATCGAGGTCATCGTCAACCCCGAGGACATCGACTACGACGAGGGCTCGATCGCCGAGCGGCGCAAGAACAAGCAGACCGACATGGTCGCCAAGACCCTGGAGAACTGGGCGATCCGCGACACCGGCGACCGCCCCCACAAGCTGTTCCTGCACTTCTTCGAGTCGCCGTCCGAGATCCTCGGCGAGGACGGCAAGGTCGTCGGCCTGCGCACCGAGCGCACCGAGCTGGACGGCACGGGCAACGTCAAGGGCACCGGCCGGTTCACCGACTGGGACGTCCAGTCCGTCTACCGGGCCGTCGGCTACCTCTCCGACGAGCTGCCCAAGCTGCCCTGGGACGTGGAGTCCGGCACGGTGCCCGACGAGGGCGGCCGCGTCATCGAGAACGGCGGGCACCTCGCCTCGACGTACGTCACCGGCTGGATCCGGCGCGGCCCGATCGGTCTGATCGGCCACACCAAGGGCGACGCGAACGAGACCGTCGCCAACCTGCTGGCCGACCACGCCGAGGGGCGCCTGCTGACCCCCGCCACCCCCGAGCCGGAGGCGGTCGAGGCCTTCCTCGCCGAGCGGCGGGTCCGCTACACGACCTGGGACGGCTGGTACAAGCTCGACGCCGCCGAGAAGGCGCTGGGCGAGCCGCAGGGCCGCGAGCGCGTGAAGATCGTGGAGCGCGAGGAGATGCTCGGCGCCAGCGGCGCCTGAGACCACGGGTGGGGCCCGCCGTCGGCGGGCCCCACCGGCGCGTCCGGGGTCAGTCCCGGATCGCGGTGATCTTCCTGGTCGCCAGGTCGGCCTGGACGTGGACCGTGGTGGTGGTGTTCGCGCTCCAGGTCAGCGTGACCGCGGCGTTGGTCTTGCCCATCCCGCTGTCCACCGACGTCACCTTCCACTTGAGCGGCACGTTCTGGGCGCGCAGCACCCCGTCGGCGTGGTTGGCGTCCTCCCACTGCCGCAGCTCCCGCCGGAGGGGCTCGGAGAGGTAGAACTCGCGCAGCCGGTCGGCCGTGGCGCCGTCCCCGTCGTAGACCGCGTCGATGTACGAGCCGTAGAAGTCGGCGATGCGGGTGAACGCCCCCTCCGGGCTGCCGGAGACGGACGGCGGCGCGGCCGCGGTCGCGGAGGTCCCGGCGGCGACGGCCAGGGACAGGGCGGCCGCCCCCGCGGCGGCGGTGAGGGCGATGGAGGTGACGCGCTTGGTCGGGAGCTGGAGCATGGGTCGTTGCCTTTCCCCGGGATCGCGTGCCGGTACGGTTCCCGGCTGCCCTGGATGACGGGCTCAGAACGCCAGTCGGTTCTACTTGTCCCGGAAATGGCAAGATTTCGCCCGTGCGGGCGATCCGTTCCGCCGCGTCCCCGTGACGGCGGAATGCGGCGCCCCGGCGGGAGGTTGCGACGGACGCGACATCCGACTCCGTACGCACTGGAGGGCTCATGAAGATCGGCATCATCGGCGCCGGCAACATCGGCGGCAACCTCACCCGCCGGCTCGCCTCGCTCGGGCACCAGGTCTCCGTCGCCAACTCCCGGGGCCCGCAGACGCTCGCCGCCCTCGCCGAGGAGACCGGCGCCACCCCCGTCACCGTCGCCGAGGCGGCGCGCGACGCCGAGATCGTGGTGGTCACCATCCCCTTCAAGAACGTCCCCGACCTGCCCGCCGGACTCTTCGACGGGGCGGCCGACGGCTTCACCGTCATCGACACCGGCAACTACTACCCGAAGCACCGCGACGGCCGGATCGCCGGCGTCGAGGACGAGGGCCTGACCGAGAGCCGCTGGACCGAACGCCACCTGGGACACCCGGTGGTGAAGGCCTTCAACGGCACCTACGCGGCGGACATCATCGACCGGCCGCGGCCCGCCGGGCACCCCGAGCGGATCGCGCTCCCCGTCGCCGGCGACGACAAGGCGGCCAAGGAGACGGTCCGCGCCCTCATCGACGAGCTCGGCTTCGACACCGTCGACGCGGGCGGCCTCGACGAGTCCTGGCGGCAGCAGCCCGACACCCCCGTCTACGGGCTGCGCGGTGACGTCGAGGCCGTGACCCGGGCCCTGGCCGAGGCCTCACCCGTCCGCACGGACGAGTTCCGCGGCTGATGCCCGTACACCCGATCGACGTAACGCTCCGCATTTATGCAGTGCCCTTGTGCTACGGTCCTGGCAGTTGCAGGTGTGGTTCCCACGGATCTTCGGACGGGGTCAATCATCACGGCGACGCCGGGCCCGCACAGTGCGGTTCCGGGTACGGCCCCGAAGGAGAATCGATATGGCGTCCGGCACCGTGAAGTGGTTCAACGCGGAAAAGGGCTTCGGCTTCATCGAGCAGGACGGCGGCGGCGCCGACGTGTTCGCCCACTACTCGAACATCGCCACCCAGGGCTACCGCGAGCTCCAGGAGGGCCAGAAGGTGAACTTCGACGTCACCCAGGGCCAGAAGGGCCCGCAGGCCGAGAACATCGTGCCCGCCTGAGCCTCCGACCGGCTTCCCCGCGCCGCCGGGGTCCGCACCTGTGGGTGCGGACCCCGGCGGCGTGCGTTCCGGGCCGATTCGGGCCCGGGGAGCGGGCCCAGCGGGCAGACTGTCCGGCGTGACGACAATGAGCAAAGGCGCCAACCTCCCGGTCGCCGCACCCTCCGTCAGAGCCGTGCTGGGCTGGGCGCCCGGGCCGGGAGTGCCCGACGTGGACGCCTCCGCGCTGCTGCTGGCCGGCACCGGACGGGTCCGCTCCGACGGGGACTTCGTCTTCTACAACCAGCCGCGCCACGCCTCCGGGGCCGTACGCCACCTGGGCAAGCGGCCGGGCGCGGACACCCTCGACGTGGACCTCGCCGCCCTGGAGGGCGACGTCGAGCGGGTCGTGCTCTGCGCCTCCGCCGACGGCGGCACTTTCGGCCGGGTCCCGGGACTGCACCTGTGCCTGCTCGACGCCGCGTCCGGGGCGGAACTGGCCCGCTTCGACATGGAGGCCGGGCCGGAGACCGCCTTCGTGAGCGGCGAGCTCTACCGGCGGGCCGGGGCCTGGAAGTTCCGGGCCGTCGGCCAGGGGTACGCGAGCGGGCTCGCCGGACTCGCCACCGACTACGGCATCACCGTGGACGACGCCCCGCCGCCCGCGCCCGCCGCCGCGCCGGCTCCGCCGCCGGCCGCCGCTCCCGCTCCCGTTCACGCGCCGGCTCCGGCTCCCGCTCCCCGGCCGGTCCCCGCGCCCGCCCCCGCGCCCGCCGCCGCCCCGCCGGCCGGTGAGGCGGTGGTACGGCTGGTCAAGGGCGAGGAGTGGCTCCCCGAGGAGATGCGGGGGCGGCTGTCGCTGCGCAAGAAGCAGGTCGCCGTCAGCCTGAGCAAGGCCGGCGCCCAGGGCGTCACGGCCCGCGTGGTCCTCGTCCTCGACGCCTCCGGATCGATGAGCACCCTGTACGCGCGCGGCACCGTCGCGAGCGTGGTGGAGCGGATGGCGGCCGTCGCCGCACAACTCGACGACGACGGCGAGATGCAGGCCTGGACCTTCGCCACCAACCCGGCCCGGCTGCCGGACCTCGCCGTCGGCGACCTGCCCGAGTGGCTGCGCCTGCACGTGCGCGTCGGCCAGATGAGCCTCTTCGGCCGCAAGAAGCCGCCCAAGGGCCTGGTGGCCGGCCAGGTGGACATGCGGCACGTCGGCTTCCAGAACGAGGAGCAGAAGGTCATCGCCGAGGTGCGGGACTTCGTACGCTCGCACCCGGTACCGGCCCCCACCCTGGTCCTGTTCTTCTCCGACGGCGGCGTGTACCGCAACGACGAGATCGAGCGGGAGCTGCGGGCGGCCGTGGAGGAGCCGGTGTTCTGGCAGTTCGTCGGGCTGGGCCGGGCCGGCTTCGGTGTGCTGGAGCGGTTCGACACCATGCCCGGGCGGCGCGTCGACAACGTCGGCTTCTTCGCCGTCGACGACATCGACGGCGTCTCGGACCAGGACCTGTACGACCGGCTCCTGTCGGAGTTCCCCTCCTGGCTGCGGGCGGCCCGGCAGGCGGGCATCCTGCGCTGACCGACGGGGAGCAGCAACGTTTCCCCGGGTGAAAGGTGCGGCCGGCCGGGTGACGCGGAGCCCCCCGGCCTGTCGCCCGGGGGGCTCCGGCGACTAGACACCTGGGCGTGATCAAGGAACTCCCCGGATCCCGGACGCGCCGCCGCTTACCCGGCTCCGGACACCCCCCGGCCCCCGCCGCCGCCCCGGCCCGCGCGCCTGCCCCGGCCCGGGCGTCAGCGGCGGTCCGCGCGTCCGCTCCGGCCCGGGCGTTCGCGGTCGCCTGCGGTGTTCTCGCGGGCTGTGCGGTCCTGGCGGGCTGCGCCGCGGAGGCGGCCGCCCCGGGTCCCGGTGCCGGGCCCGATCCCGATGAGCTGATCAAGGCCGCCACGCAGCGCCTCACCGACGCGTGCCTGACCCGGCAGGGACTCGTACCGCCCCGCGCCGGGCCGGGCCGCCCGCGCGACGCCGGCGACCGGCGGGTCAGCGCGGCCCTGTTCGGCGCGGGCCCGGCGGAACTGTCCCTCGCGCTCCCCACCGGCCACGTCGTACGCGCCCACACCGACGGCTGCCTCGCCGCCGCGCAGCAGCGGCTCTACGGGGACCAGCCGGGCTGGTTCCGCGCCTCGGTCGTCGTCAACAACCTCCGGCCCGAAGCCGACCACACCCACCGGGACCTCGCCGAGGTGCGGGCCCGCCACCGCGCCGAGATCGCCGACTGGGAGCGGCTGCGCGCCCGCGCCGCCACCGAAGCCACGACCGTGCTCACCTCACCACCACCGAAGGGAAACCCGCCCGCATGAAGCGCTTCACCACCCTCCTCGCGACCGCCCTGGTCGCCACCGCCGGGATCCTCGCCACCTCGGCCGCCGCCGAGGCGGCGGAGTGCCGCAGCGGCTACTTCTGCGTCTGGACGCACGCCAACTTCGACGGCATGAAGATCGAGCACAGCGGCGACGACTCCTGGTGGGAGGGCGACATGTTCAAGCAGGACTCCTCCTGGGCCAACCACGGCGTCTCCGGCCCGGGCGTGCCCGACCACGTGAAGGTGTACGAGGGCCGCGAGCACCTGGGCCGGGTGACGCTCTGTCTGGCCCCCGGCCAGGAGGTCGGCTACAACGCCGGCGCCAACGACCAGGGCGGCTCCCACACCTGGTCCACGGGCTGCTGAGGCACCCCGGATAGGCTCGGTCCCCGCCGCCCGGGTCCGTACCGCCCGCCGGGCGGTACGGACCCGAAGGAAGGGAACACCACCATGCCCGGCCCCGCCGAGATCCGGATCCTGCGCGCCGCCGACCGGACGGCCGCACCGTGGAAGAACGGCGGGGGCGTCACCCGCGAGATCGCGGCCGGGCCCGAGGGCGCGGGCACCGCCGACTTCGCCTGGCGGGTCAGCCTCGCCGAGGTGGAGGCCGACGGCCCCTTCTCGGACTTCCCCGGCGTGGACCGGATCCTCACCCTGGCCGAGGGGGCGGGCATGGACCTCACGGTCGGCGGCGCCCGGCGGCTCGTCGACGAGCGGTACGCGCCGCAGCACTTCCCCGGGGACCGGGCGACCGACTGCCGGCTGCTGGGCGGCCCCGTCGTCAACTTCAACGTGATGTACCACCGAGACCGGGTCCGGGCCCGCACCGCCGTCGTACGGGGCGAACTCGCCCTCACCGCGCTGCCGGACGAGACCCTGGTCGTCGTGGCCCTGGAGGGTCCGGCGGCGCTCCACCGCCCGGGGTTCCCCGGCGCCCGCACCGGGCTGGGCCCCTACGACGCCGTCCTGCTGCGGGAGTTCCCGGCCTGTGTGATCCGTACCGAGGGACGGGTGGCCGTTGTGGGAATGCACCCCACCGCCAGTATGGATTGAGCCACCGGCAGATACATTCGAGTCAATAAAATTACATGCATTGGTCAAGGAACGGTAAAGCCGGGTACCGTCGCGCATGCTTTCGAACATACGCACTTCGAACATTTCTTCCGAGACCGCTTCCCCCAACACCGCCGTGCGCGGGGCGGGTTCGCCGAGCCGGCGCTCCCTGCTGCGCACCGCCGTGGCCGGCACCGCGACCGCGGGATCCGTCCTCGCCCTGGGCTCCGCCTTCCCCGCTTCCGCGGCCCCGCCCGCGCCGGCCACCGGGTCCCGTCCCAAGACCCCCGAGCAGGCCCTGCGCGAGCTCGCCGCTGGCAACCGGCGCTGGCGCACGTACCGCCAGGAGCACCCCAACGAGTCGCCGTCGACCCGGCTGAGGCTCGCCAAGGGGCAGAGCCCCTTCGCCGTCGTCCTCGGCTGCGTGGACTCCCGGGTCCCGCCGGAGCTCGTCTTCGACCAGGGCCTGGGAGACCTGCTGACCGTCCGCTCGGCGGGCGAGGTGCTGGACGAGGCGGTGCTCGGCAGCATCGCCTACGGCGTCCTGGAGCTCAAGATCCCGCTGGTGCTGGTCCTCGGCCACCAGTCCTGCGGCGCCGTCGGCGCGGCCGTCCACGCCGACGAGACCGGTGAACGGCTGCCCGCGCACATCCAGTACCTGGCCGACCAGATCAGCCCCGCGATCGACCGGAGCCAGCACGGCGACGCCCGCGTCCGCGCCACCATCGACGCCCACGCCCGCCGCACCCGAGACCGGCTCGCCGCCGAACCGGACCTGGCCCGCGCCGTCTCCGCCGGGAAGCTCGCCATCGCGGCGGCCCGCTACGACCTGCACGACCAGCGGGTGAGCACCCTGAACTGACCTGGGGCGGGGGAGGAGTGGTACGTTCCGCCGTACGCCGGGCAGAATCGAACGGTGATCACGACCGAACACGTCATGGACCCCTTCGACGAGCACCGGCGGCTGCTGTTCGCCACCGCCTACCGCATGCTGGGGACCGTCAGCGACGCCGAGGACATCGTCCAGGACGCCTGGCTGACCTGGAACAAGGCCGACCGCTCGGAGGTCCGCCATCCCAAGGCGTACCTCGTGCGCACGGTCACCAACCTCTCCCTGAACCGGCTCACCTCCGCCCGCGCCACGCGGGAGGAGTACGTCGGTCCCTGGCTGCCGGAGCCCCTGCTCACCGAGCCCGACGTGGCGCAGGAGCAGGAGCTCGCCGAGAGCGTCTCCACGGCGATGCTGGTCGTCCTGGAGACGCTGGGCCCCGCGGAGCGCGCCGTGTTCGTGCTGCGCGAGGTCTTCGGCTACTCCCACGCCGAGATCGCCGGCTTCCTCGACCGCCCGGAGCCGGCGGTCCGGCAGATCTCCCACCGGGCCCGCAAGCACGTCGCGGAGCGCCGCCACCGCTACGACTCCGACACCGCGCAGCGCGAGCAGATCACGCGGCGCTTCCTGAAGGCCTGCGCCGGCGGGGACCTGAACGACGTCCTGGAGATGCTCGCCCCCGACGTCACCGCCTGGTCCGACGGCGGCGGCAAGGTCACCGCCGGCCGCCGCCCGCTGTACGGCGCGGACCACGTCGGCCGCTTCCTGATCGGGGTGCTGGCCAAGCCGGCCATGGCCGGGATCACCGTCGTCCCGGCGGTCATCAACGGCGAGCTGAGCGTCCTCGCCCTCGCCGGGGGCGAGCCGATCGGCTCGCTCACCTACGACCTGGAGGGCGGCCTGATGCGCAACATCCGCATCCAGGTCAACCCCGACAAGCTGGCCGGCCTGCGCCGCTGACGGGCCGTCGACACCCCGGGCCGGGCCGCCGCACCGCACCCCGCGGGCGGCCCGCCCAGGGGTGTGACCGGCCCCACACGCCATGACCCGCCCCGCCCGTCACATCCGCGGGGCGGGCCGGGTCAGAGGGGTATGAACACCAAGAAGACCGCCCTCGCCGTCCCGCTCGCCGCCGCCCTCCTGGCCGTCGCCGGCACCACCACCGCCGGCGCCGTCCCCGCCGCGGCGCACACCCCCTGGAACAGCGCCTGGGGCGCCTCCCCGCAGGCCCCCACCCACACCGACTGGTTCCCCAACTGGTCCGAGGAGGGCTTCCGCAACCAGTCGGTGCGCCAGGTCGTCCGGGCCGGCGCCGAGGGCTCCGAACTGCGCGTACGGCTCACCAACGCCTACGGGAAGACCCCGCTGCGGCTCACCGGCGCGACCGTCGCCCGCAGCGCCGGCGGAGCCGCCGTCCAGCCGGGCTCCGTACGCACGCTGCGCTTCGGCGGCGCCGGCACGGCGAACGTCCCGGCGGGCGCAACGCTCGCGAGCGACCCGGTCGCCCTCCCCGTCAAGGCCTTCGAACAGCTCACCGTCACCCTCTGGTTCCAGGGCCCCACCGGTCCCGCCACGTTCCACAACGTGGCCATGGGCACCTCCTACCGGGCCGACGGCGACCACCTCCGGGACACCGCGGGCGACGCCTTCTCGGCCCCGGGCAACCAGAGCTGGTCCTGGTACCACCTGGCCGGGATCGACGTGAAGGGCGGCGGCCCGGCCGGCGCCCGCCGAGCGGTCGTCACCTTCGGCGACTCCCTCTCGGACGGCTTCGGCGCCACCCCCGGCGCCGACCGCCGCTACCCCGACGCCCTCGCGGAGCGCCTCGCGGGCCAGGGCCGGCCCCGCGCCGTCCTGAACGCGGGGATCGCCGGGAACAAGGTCCTGAACGACTCGCCCTGCTTCGGCGAGAGCGCCCTGCACCGCTTCCGCCGCGACGCGCTCGGCCGGCCGGACACCGGCACGGTGATCGTCCTCCAGGGCACCAACGACATCATCCAGCCCGACATGCCCCAGGACCGCTGCACGGCCGGCCCCCGCGCCACCGCGCAGGAGATCATCGCCGGCCACCGGCAGCTGATCCGCGAGGCCCACCAGCGCGGGGTCCGGATCCTCGGCGGCACCCTCCCGCCCTACGGCGACGCCCAGTACTGGAACCCGGCTGCGGAGGCCGTCCGGAACGAGGTCAACGCGTGGATCCGCACCAGCGGGTCCTACGACGGCGTCGTGGACTTCGACCGGGCCGTCGCCGACCCGGAACACCCGCAGAAGCTCAAAGCGGAACTCGCCTTCGCCGACCGCCTCCACCTGAACGACGCGGGCTACAAGGCGATGGCCGAGGCGGTGGACCCCGGCGCCCTGTGACCTGCCCGGTCCACGGACGCACGGGGCGCGCGAGCGGTACTCGAGCGGTGTTCGAGCCGGGCACCAATCGCGCGCCACCGGGTCTGGCTACTGTGCAGACACCCACCGCACGTCCAGCACCAAAGGGGTAGGCACGTGAACCACGCGCGCACAACCCGCCGCATCGCGGCATCGTTAGAGGACCTCGTCGGCGGCACCCCGCTGTTCCGGCTGCAGCTCGACGGACTGCCCGAGACGACCCGGGTCCTCGCCAAACTGGAAGCGGCCAACCCGCTGTCCAGCATCAAGGACCGGGCCGCCCTCTTCATGCTGAGAGCCGCCGAGCAGTCGGGAGCCCTCCGGCCCGGCGCCACCGTCATCGAGTCCACCTCCGGCAACACCGGCATCGCCCTGGCGGCCCTCGCCGCCGCCCGCGGCTACCGCTGCCTGATCGTGCTCCCCTCCAACGCCTCGCGCGAACGCGTCCTGACCCTGCGGATGCTGGGCGCCGACGTCGAGTTCACCGACCACGCCCTCGGCTTCGCCGCCTGCGTCGAGCACGCCGAGCGCCTGCACGCCGAGATGCCGGGCTCCTGGTACGCGGGCCAGCACCGCAACCCCGACAACGCCCGCGCCCACTACGAGACCACCGGCCCCGAGATCTGGCACGACTGCGACGGCCGGGTCGACTACCTGGTGTGCGGGATCGGCACCGGCGGCACCCTCACCGGCACCGCCCGCTACCTGCGCGAGCGCAACCCCGACCTGAAGGTGGTCGCCGTCGAGCCGGCGGGCTCCGCGCTGCTCTCCGGCGGCGAGGCCGGCCCGCACGCCATCCCCGGCCTCAACGGCGGCTTCATCAGCCCCGTCACCGACATCCACCTCATCGACGAGGTGATCGCCGTCCAGGACGCCGACGCGGCCGCCACCACGCGCGCCATCGCCGCCCGCTCCGGACTCCTCGTCGGGATCTCCGCCGGCGCCGCCGCGTACGGCTGCCTCGAACTCGCCCGCCGCCACGACCTGTCGCACGCGGTCGTGGCGACCGTCTTCCCCGACAGCGGCGAGCGCTACCTCAGCTGGTGGCCCCAGGAGGACCCCGCCGGCCGGGGGTGAGCCGGCCCCGCCCCACCCGCTCCGCCCCACCCCCCGTTCCCCACCCGAGTACGAGTCCGAACATCCCTGCGGCCGCAGGGGGAGAAGAGAGCTGATGAACCCCGAGCGCACCCTGCTGCTGGTCGGTGCGACCGACGAGACCGTGCGGAAGGCCCACGACCTCGGACTGAGCGTGCTGCTGCTGCAGCACCCCACCAAGGTCAGCGAGGAGCAGAACCGGCTCGCCGCGGCCGTCGAGGTGGTGGACTTCACCGAGTGGGAGCAGATCGAACCCCTGGTCCGGGCCTGGCACGAGAGCCCCGGCTTCGCCGCGGCCGTCTCCCTCACCGAGCCGGGACTGGAGAACGCGGGCCGGATCAACGACCTGTACGGGCTCGGGGGGACCGGCTACGAGGTCACCGCCCGCATCCGCGACAAGGCCGCCATGCGCCGCTACGTCGCCGAGCACGACCCCGAACACGCCGTCGGCGCACGGTCCCTGAAGGCCCGTGAGGACCTGGACGCCTTCGGGGCCCAGTACGGCTTCCCGTTCATCGTCAAGCCCGTCGACGCCACCGCCAGCATCGGCGTCATGCGCGTCGAGGGGCCCGAGGACGCCGACCGGGTCTGGGCCGAGGTCAGCCGGCTCTCCGGCACCCGCACCGACCGGGTCTCCTCCCTGTTCGTCCTGAAGGACTTCCTGATGGAGGAGTTCCTCGACGGACCCGAGTTCAGCGTCGAGTCCTTCAGCTTCGGCGGCCGCCACGTCATCGTCACCGTCACCGAGAAGTTCACCGCCGACGGCCACTTCGCCGAGCTCGGCCACGCCGTCCCGGCCCGGCTGTCCGACGCCGACGACGAGGCGATACGCGCGGGGATACGCGGCTTCCTCGACGTGATGGGCCTGCGCGACGGCGTCTGCCACACCGAGGTCCGCCTCACCGCCAAGGGCCCGCGCGTCATCGAGGGCCACAACCGGATCGGCGGCGACTCCATCCCCGAGCTGGTGCGCAGCGCCTTCGGCGTCGACCTGGTCACCCTCGCCGTCGGCCACCCCTTCGGCCTCGTCGAGGAGCTCCCCGACCGGCCGCGGGCGAACGGCGGCGCCAGCGTCCGCGCCCTGATCGGCACCCCCGGCACCCGCGTCGAGTCCGTCGCCGGGATCGAGGAGGCGCGCGCCGCCGAGGGCGTCATCTCCGTCACCCCCAGCGCCAAGCCGGGCGACGAGGTGCGGGTCCTGAAGGACAACTGGGACCGGCTCGGCCTGATCGCCGTCGCCGCCGAGGACACCTCCGCGGCGATCCGCCGCGGCGCCGAGGTGATCCGCGAGCACATCCGCATCACCCTCGCCGGCCCGGACGGGGAGACCGTCCTCGCGCAGCCGTCCGAGATCGCCCCGCGCGAGAACCTGCTGATCCTGCACCGCAACCCGCTGGAGCCGTTCCCGTACCGCTCCTGGCTGCCCGGCCACACCGGCGACATCGTCGTCCTCGCCGCCCGCGACAAGATCGAACTCGCGGGTGAGAAGGTGCCGGACGGCGACCTCGGCTACACCCGCCTGGAGATCTTCGACGACTTCGACGCGGAGGAGGTCGACGCCCGCGCCGCCGAACTCGTCGCCGAACACGGCATCACCGGCGTGACGGCCCTGCACGAGGCCGACATGCTGCGCGCCGCGCGGCTGCGCGAGCGCTTCGGCCTGCGCGGCGCCTGGCACGACGACGTGGTGCCGTTCCGCGACAAGGCGCTGATGAAGACCCGCGCGCAGGCGTCCGGCATCGACGTCGCGGCCTGGGTCCAGGCCCGCACCGCCGACCAGGCGCGCGAGTTCGCCGCCGCCGAGGGCTTCCCCGTCGTCTTCAAGGAGCGCAGCGGATTCAACGCGATCGGCCTGCGCATCCTGCACGACGAGGCCTCCTTCGAGGAGTGCCTGACGGAGGTGTACGCCGGCGGCGAGCGCGACGACGTCCTGCTGGAGGACTTCGTCCCCGGCCGCATGTGCCACGTCGACGGCGTGGTGCGCGACGGTCGGGTCGCGATGGCCTGGCCCTCGCAGTACCAGTACGACCTGTCCTCCTTCGCCTCCGACCCGGGCCCGCGCATCGACCTCACCCTCGACGAGGACGACCCGGTCACCGCGCGCCTGCTCGACCTCGCCGAGCGGGTCGTCGCCTCGCTGGCCCCCGAGGGCTCCCGGCTGCGCGACCACGCCTTCCACATGGAGGTCTTCCACACCCCGGACGACCGCCTCGTGCTGTGCGAGATCGCCTGCCGTCCCGGCGGCGCCAAGATCCGCGAGGTCTTCCACAGCCTGTTCGGCGTGCACCTCGGCGGGTACGCCGTGCGCGCCGACGCGGGCCACGAGCTCCACCCCGCCGTCCGCCGGGGCGGCGACACCGCGGACCTGCCGAAGCCCCGTCACATGGCGGGGCAGCTGCTGATGATGAAGCGGCCCGGCCTGGTGCGCGAGCTGCCCCCGGTCCCCGGCCACGACTGGCTCGACGGGTTCTGGCTCTACGCCGAGGAGGGCCAGGTCATCGCCCCGGCCTCCGGCTCCTCCGACTTCCTCGCGGCCGCGGTGGGCACCGGCCCGACCCGCGCGGAGGTCGAGCGCAGGCTGCGCGAGCTGGGCGAGTGGGTGCGCGAGCACAGCGTGATCGGCGACGCGTCATGACGGGGGGCCGCCTGTCCGCGAAGACGCGGTACATGCTGGGCATGGTCGTCGACGCCACCGGCGCCGGCATGTACCTGCCCCTGTCCCTGCTCTACTTCCACCACGTGACGGGGCTCCCGCTGACCCAGGTGGGCACCCTGATGACGGCCGCCGCCGTGATCGGCCTGGTCAGCAACCCGGCGGCGGGCGTCCTCATCGACCGGTTCGGCGCCAAGGCCGTCGTCACCGGCGGGTACCTGCTGCGGGCCGCGGGCTTCTGCACGTACCCGCTGGTGGACAACGGCTACACGATGTTCGCCGTGATCCTGCTGGTCGCGCTGGGCGACACCTCGTACCCGCCCGCGATCCAGTCGTTCATCGCCGAGTTCGTCCAGGGCACGGAGCGGGACAAGCTGCTCGCCGCGCAGCGCAGCCTGCGCAACGCCGGTCTGGGCGTGGGCGGTCTGGTCGCCGGCGGGGTCCTGGCCCTCGGCAGCGACGCGTTCTACTACGTGATCGTGATCGGCACCGCCGCCGGGTACCTGCTCGCGGCCGCCTGCTTCGGCTCGATCCCGATCGCGAAGTCGGCCGCCCCGGCCGCCCGGACCTCCCGCAAGGGCGGCTACCGGCTGGTGGCCCGCAACCGGCCGTTCCTCGCCCTGACCCTGCTCAACGTGCCGACGGCGTTCGGCTACACGGTGCTCGCCATCGGCATCCCGGCGTACGTCACCCAGGACCTGGGCGCGTCCACCTCGCTCGTGGGCGTCCTGTACGCCGTCAACACGGTCGGGATCGCGCTGCTCCAGATCCCGGTCACCCGGGCGCTCGTCGCCTACCGCCGCTCACGCGCGGTGGCCCTGGGCGCGGCGGTGTTCGCCTCGTCGTTCCTGGTGTTCGCCGTGCTCGCCGCGGTGGGCGACAAGACCGCCATCCTGATCGGCATCTTCGCGGCGACGGCCCTGTTCACGGCCGGCGAGCTGATGCACGGGGCGACGGCGTCGGCCCTGTGCGCGCAGGCCGCGCCGGAGGAGACGCGGGGCCGCCACCTCGCCGTGTACCAGCTCTCCTGGGCGGTGCCGAGCGCGCTGGCCCCGGCCGTCCTGACGGCCCTGCTCACCCTGTCGCCGCTGGCGATGTGGCTGGTGCTCGCGGCGGGGGCGACGGTCTCGGCCCTGGGCGTCCTGCGCCTGGAGCCGAGGCTGCCGGAGGAGGCGGTGTACCCGCGGCCGCGGCCGGTGCCGGAGGGCAGGGTCCTGCCCGCCGAGCCCGCGGCGGCCTGACCGCCCGGGGGCCCGCCCCCGTACGGAGCCCCCCGCCGGACCGCGTCACCGCGGCCCGGCGGGGGGCTCGTGCGTACCCGGGGGATTCAGGAGGGGGTGCCCGAGGGCTCCGGGTGCGCGGACGGTGCCGGGCGTCGCAGCGCCTTGCAGGCGGCGGGTACGGGCGCAGGCGCGAGCGCCGGGGGGACGCGTTCCCACCGTCGGCGCACAGCCGCGGCCGGTTCAGGAATCGGGCAGCCGGCGCGCCCCGGTGGGGTGGGCGAGGGCCTGTCCGCCGCCGGAGGCGAGCATGCGCACCTCGTCCCGGTCGCTGATCTCCGCGCGGACGATGCCGGACGCGTCGGCGTACACCGGGTGGCCGCCCGGGCCCGACAGCTCCGTACGCTCCACGACCACCGTGTCCCGGCCGGTCCCGTCGGTGCCGGGAAACGTCAGCTCGTACCGTCGGACGCTCATGTGTCCATCGTGGGCCGTACCCCGCCGGGACGCCTTTTGACTTTACCTTTACTTTGCGATTGTGTACGGGGTGTCCGCTTGCCTCGCCGAAGGAACCCCGTGAAGACCCACCGCCTCGCCCGTACCGGCGCCCTCGCCGCCACCCTCCTGCTCGCCGTGACGGCCTGCTCCGCAGCCGACGCCGTCGACGGAGCCGTCGACCAGGTCGACAAGGCGGTCGACGAGAAGTACGAGGTGACGTACGAGGTCACCGGCAAGGGGGCCGCCTCCATCAGCTTCGCCGCCGGAGCCGGTACCGCGACGGAGCCGCAGCACGAGACGGTCGACGCCCCCTCCCTGCCCTGGGTCAAGACCGTCACCCTGCGCGGCATCATGCCGCCCACCGTCCTCCCGGTCGCGGCGGCCGGCTCCGAGGGGCAGATCACCTGCAAGATCACCTACAAGGGCAAGGTCATCGCCGAACAGACCGGCGAGGCCCTCACCACGGCCGGCGGCTGCGTGGCCGTCTCGCCCGCCGCGGGCTGACCCCGGGGAGCTCAGTCCCCCCGCTCCGCCGCCCCGCGGGCCGCCGTGGCCTCCCGGGCCAGCGCCGTGAAGGCGCGGGCGGCGGCGCTCTGGTAGGCGGTGTCCCGGCGGAGCAGGACGACCGTGCGGGGAGGCGGGGGAGGGAGCAGCGGGACGCGGGTCAGGCCCGGCTGCTCCCGGGCCACGGCGTCCGGCAGGACCGTGGCGAGCCCGGTCCGGCGCACCAGCTCGGTCAGTGCCTGGACGGAGTCCGCCTCGACCGCCACGCGCGGCCGCACCCCCTGCGCCGCGCAGTACGCGTCCACGTGCCGCCGCGTCGCGAAGTCCCCGTTCAACAGCGCCAGCGGACGGTCCGCCAGCCCCGCCGCCGGCACCGGACCCTCCGGCACCGGCAGCGCGGAGGAGGCCACCAGGCCCAGGGTCTCGGTGAACAGGGCGGTGGCCGCGATCCCCGGCGGGTGCGGCCCGGCGAACGCGATCCCGAGGTCGGTGCCGTCGGCCAGCAGGGCCGACTCCATGCGGTCCTGGGCCATCTCCCGCACCTCCACGGTGATGCCGGGGTGCGCCTCGTGCAGGGCGGCGAGCAGCGGACCGAGCAGGTACGCGGTGAAGGTGGGGGTCAGGGCGAGCCGCAGATGGCCGCGCGAGAGGTCGCCGACGTCGTGCACGGCCCGCTCGGCGGCCGCCAGGTCGCGCAGCGCCCGGCGCGCGTGGTGCGCGTACGCCTCGCCCGCGTCGGTGAGCCGCACCGCACGGCCGCCCCGGTCCAGCAGCCGCACGCCCACCGTCCGCTCCAGCTGCTTGATCTGCTGCGACAGGGTCGGCTGGGAGATGTGCAGCTCCTCCGCGGCGCGCGTGAAGCTGTGGTGCTCGGCGACCGCGAGCAGATAGCGCAAGTGGCGCAGTTCGAGAGCCATGGAGACGACTATAGATGCCATCGATAGGTCTCATGGTTTACCGCTCTTGGACACTATGGGTGCAGGTCGTGCAGGGTTGAACCCGTCAGCCCCCACCGGGGTGGATCCCAGAGAACGGGAGTGACCGTGCACGACCTCATCGAGGGCGTCGACCGTTTCCGGCGCGACGTCTTCCCCGCCAAGGCGGACCTGTTCGCCCGCCTGGCCCGCACCCACCGGCCCGCGACGCTGTTCATCGGCTGCTCCGACGCCCGCGTGGTGCCGGAGCTGATCACCCAGAGCGAGCCGGGCGAACTGTTCGTCGTCCGCACCGCTGGCAACCTCGTCCCCGCACACGGCCCCGGCCCCGACGCGGTCGCCGCCGCCGTCGAGTACGCCGTCGCCGTCCTGCGGGTCGGCGGGATCGTGGTCTGCGGGCACTCCGGCTGCGGGGCGATGACCGCCCTCGCCGAAGGCCACGACCTCAGCGCCGCACCGGCCGTGGCCGGCTGGCTCCGCCACGCGGACGCGTCGGTGGCCCGCGCCGCGCGCGGCGGCGGAGTGGACGCGCTGGTCCGGGAGAACGTACGCGCCCAGCTGGCCAACCTCGCCACGCACCCCCCGGTGGCCCGCGCCCTCGCCGAAGGGTCCCTCGCCCTGCGCGGCTGGATCTACGACATCCCCACCGGATCCGTCGAGGAACTCGACGCCCCCGCCCTCACCGCCTGACATCCCGCCCGCCGAAAGGAACTCCCCGTGACCCACGCCCAGTTCGCCCCCGCCGTCCGCGAGCGGATCGCCGCCGACGCCGTCGAGGCCAAGACCCGCAAGAACCTCACCTGGCAGCAGATCGCCGACGTCACCGGCCTCTCCGTGGCCTTCGTCACCGCCGCCGTCCTCGGCCAGCACCCGCTGCCCGAGCCCGCGGCGAAGGCCGTCGCCGAACTCCTCGGCCTGGACGAGGACGCCGCGATGTGGCTGCAGACCATCCCCACCCGCGGCACCGGGACCGGCACGCCGCCCACCGACCCGACCGTCTACCGCTTCCACGAGATGCTCCAGGTCTACGGCACCACCCTCAAGGCCCTCGTCCACGAGCAGTTCGGCGACGGCATCATCAGCGCCATCAACTTCAGGCTCGACGTCAAGAAGGTCGCCGACCCCGACGGCGGCGAGCGCGCCGTCATCACCCTCGACGGCAAGTACCTCCCGACCAGGCCCTTCTGAGTCATCGTCAACAGACAGCGGGCGCTGAGTACTAGGCCAGGCAGGCCAGGGCCGCCGACGTCAGCGCCTCCACCCCGGCCGGGAGGGCCGTGCGGACGTCCGGGGCGAAGTCCGGGGCGTGGTTGGCGGGGAGGCCCGCCAGCTTCGCCGCCGCGCCCTCCCCGGGCGCCGCCGCCCAGGCGGCCGGCCCGATCACCCCCAGCATCCAGTACGCCAGCCGCACCCCCCGCGCCCCGTGCAGGGACCGCCCCGCGTCGCCGAACAGCCCGAAGTCCTCCGTGGCCAGCGACGGCGGCCACATCGCCACCCGCTCCGCCCCCAGCCGCGCCGTGTGCGCCGCCCGCACCGCGGCCGTCGTGGCCGGATCGGGGTGCGTGACGGGCGACGAGCCCTCGCGGACGATCTCCGGCTCCCGGGGACAGCCCGAGGCGGCGCACTCGGCGCGCACGATCCGCTCGACCGCCTCCGCCGCCCGGGCGAGCGCCGCCTCCCCGGCCGCCCGTACGGTGATGCCCAGCTCCGCCCGGTCGGGGACCACGTTGGGCCGCTCGCCGGCCCGCAGCGAGCCCACCGTCACCGCCACCTGCTCCGACGGCGCCGCCTCCCGGGCCACCACCGTCTGCAGCCGCGTCACCACGTGGGCCGCCGTCACCACCGGGTCCACCGTCAGGTGCGGGGCGCCCGCGTGCCCGCCGCGCCCGTGCACGACGACCCGGAAGGTCACGCTCCCGGCGGTCATCGGCCCGTACCCGTGGGCGACCATCCCGGCGGGCAGCGGGGCGGCGTGCTGCGCGAGCACCGCGTCCGGGCGGCCGACGCGCTCGTACAGCCCGTCGGCGAGCATCGCCCGCGCCCCCTCCAGGGTCTCCTCCGCCGGCTGGCCCACCACCACCAGCGTGCCCCGCCAGGCCCCGGCGGCGGCCCCCGCCAGCAGCGAGGCGGTGCCGGCGGCCGCCGCCAGGTGCAGGTCGTGCCCGCACGCGTGCGCCGCCGGGCCCTCGCTCGCGTACGGCAGCCCCGTCGCCTCCCGCACCGGCAGCGCGTCCAGCTCGGCGCGCAGCACCACCGTCGGCCCCTCACCCCGGCGCAGCACCCCGGCCACCCCGTGCCCGCCGATCCCGCGCGCCGTCTCGTACCCGGCGGACTCCAGCCAGTCCGCGAACCGGGCGGCGGTCCGCTCCTCCTCGCCCGACAGCTCGGGGTGGCGGTGCAGGTCCAGGTACAGCGTCGTCAACGGCCGCAGCAGCGGCGGGAGTCCGGGGAGCCCGGGCGCGGAGGCGGTCATGGCGACCATGCTCGGCCACCGGCCCCGGACGGGACTGTCAGGGCGCTGACACTTTCTGTCAGAGGAGTGTCAGGAGATGAACAGGTGACGTGAAGGCGGCGCGGGTTCTCCTGGAAGGGCCCCACAGGGAAACCAACCGAAGGAGAGTCCCATGGAGAAGTCGCCGCTCGCCTCGCTCGCCGACGAGATCCTGGAGCTGGAGTCGGAGACCTTCGAGATCTCGGACTACTCGGACGCCAGCGAGGTCGTGCTCGCCGGCTCCACGAGCTGCAGCTCCACCTCGACCTGTTCGTCCACCACCAGCACCACCTCCTGCAGCGCCTGACACCCCGGCGCCGCAGCCGAGGACACCGGATGCCCCGGACCCCGCAGGAAGGGGTCCGGGGCATCCGGCGTGGTACGCGGGCGACGGCGCGCCGGGCCCCGTGGCGCCCCCGGGGCCCTGCACGGTCAGGGGAACGGATGCGGCACCAGACGGACCTCCGCGTCCGCCAGCGGGGCGTCGCGCAGCCCCGCCCGCACCGCCGCCGTCCGCAGCCGCGGCATGTACGGGGCCCGCTGGCGCGACCAGCCGAAGTCGATCGGCAGCAGCCCCGGCACGACGGCGCAGACCGTGCTCAGCCCCATCCGGCGCTGCTCCGGCGTGGTCTGGTCGACGACGATCACGTCGTGCCCGGCGTCCGTCAACTCCCGCACGCACAGCAGCAGGTCGTCCCGCAGGTCGCCGGTCCGCGGCCGCCCGCCGGCCTCCCAGCCCGCGTACAGCTCCGCCATCGTCCGCACCCCGAGCGGCTCCCGGTAGCTCCGCGCGTGCGGGGCCATCGCCGGCAGCCCGTACAGCTGCGCGTGGTCCTTCAGGTGCAGCACCTTCCCGAAGTCCCGGCTCATCGCCTCCAGTTCGCCCCGCCGCTCGGCCACCTGCCGGGGCAGGTGCGGGATGTAGGTGAGCACCTCCGACAGCGCCGCCTCCACCGCCGACGCCGGATCCAGCGCCGCGCCCGCGCCGAACGAGTACAGCCCCGGCCCGCCGTCCCGGCGCACCGCCAGCCCCGTCACCACCGGCACCGCCAGGTCGATCCGGTTGTCGAAGGCGTGCACGTCGTACCCCTGCAGGGCCGCCCGGTCCACCATCATCCGCACCGCCGGCCCCGGTACGGAGTCCAGGTCGATCTCCGTCAGCCGCTGCCCGCCGTACCAGGCCAGCAGGAACGCGTCCCGCTCGATCAGCTCCAGCAGCGCCCCGAGCAGCGCCTCCTCCGGGCAGCCGCCGATGGCACAGCCGTTGGAGCACTCGAAGACGAAGTTGTCGGCGGCCAGGCCCGCGCTGTAGTACGCCAGCCGGGCCGGCACCAGCACCGGCCGGTCGTCGCGCAGCGAGTGCCCGTACACCCACGGGATGGGCCGCTCGGGGTCGAAGGGAGACACCAGCGGGTCGTCCCGGTAGGTCTCGGGCGGGTAGAACCCGCACTCCGCCGGGTTCAGGGCCCGGTCGCCCAGCTCCGCGTAGGAGGCGGTGAGCGCCTCGGCGCCGGTGCGCCGGTGGGTGCCCGCGTACCGCTCCAGCCCCTCCAGGAAGGCCAGGTCCCGGCTGGCGGAGAAGCTGTTGGCCTGCCCGCTCCAGGTGACGTCCGTCAGCCCCGCGTAGCCGCGCATGAAGACGCTGCCCGCGACCGGGGCGGTGGTCGGCGAGGTCACGTTGATCCAGGTGCCCCCGCCCAGCACCCCGGTCACCGGATTGGCCAGCGCCTCCCGCGGCACCGGGTACGAGGAGGCCTTCCGCAGCCGCTGCGCGCCCGGGTCCGGCTTGGGCCGCGACGCGGGGGCGAAGGGGGCCGGCGCGGCGGCGGCCCGCGGCCCGCAGTCCGGGCACAGCGGGTCGGCGGCCAGCGGGTACGTGCGCACCTGGAGGGTCTCCAGGTCCAGCCGGGACACCTGCGGCAGCGCCCGGTCGGCGGCGACCGCGCCCGGGGCCCGCGCCTCACCGCCCGCCACGGCGGCGTGCAGCGCCACGACCGCGTCCCGTACGTAGGGCGACAGCCGCGGCCACCGGGCCGAGACGGGGGTTCGCGGCCCGGTCCCGGTCTCCAGCGCGTCCCGTTCGCTCCTGCTGCGCAGCCGCTGCCAGCGCATCGCGAGGCACTGCCCGCAGGCGGGGGCGGAGCCGTCGCCGCCCCAGGGCCCCACCAGCACCGCCTGCGCGCCCAGGTGGACGGTGGCGGCCGGGCGGACCCCGGCGAACGGGTCGCCGCTACGCGGCCCCAGGGCGTCGTGCACCCCGAGCGTGACCACGTACGGCGCGGCCGAGCCAGGGGCGGCGGCAGCGGCCAGGGCCTCCTCCAGCCGGCGGCGGGCCTCCTCCAGCGCGGTGCCGTCGGTGGCCTCGGCCGCGGCCGCCCGTACGGTCTCCGTGGCGGTGCCGGTCATGACTGGTCGCTCCAGCGGAAGGTCTTCAGCCCGATCGCGCCGAACAGGAGGGCGAAGCCGGCCAGGGCCGCGCAGCCGATGCCGATCGCGGCGAGGGAGCCGGAGCCGGTGAGGGCCCCGGAGGCGGCGTCGTTGAGGTAGCGCAGCGGCAGTACCCGCGAGACCGTGCGCAGCCAGGACGGCATCATGTCGAGCGGCAGGAAGGAGCCCGACAGGAACGCCATCGGCACCATCATGCAGTTGGCGATGGCGGCGACGGCCTCGGGCGTCTTCGCGTAGTTCCCGACGATCACCCCGATGGCCATGAAGGCGGTGATGCCGAGGACCAGCGCGGGCAGCACCAGCGGCCACCGCCCGTCCAGTTCGAGCCCGAACCCGGGGAGCATGGCGACCGCGACGAACACCGCCGCCTGCACCACGCCGACCACCAGGGCCAGTACGTAGCGCGAGGCCAGCACCGTCGTCAGCGGCGTCGGGCTGAGCCGGATCAGCCGCAGCAGGTCGTCGCGGCGCCACTGCATCAGCGTGAACGCGATCCCGAACACGGCTGCGTTGGCGACGCCCCAGGACATCACGCCGGGCGCGATGTACGAGATGTACGGGCGGCCGCTCTGCTCCACGTCCTGGCCGCTGAAGATCAGGCCGAAGACGACGAGGAACAGCAGCGGGAAGGCGAAGGTGAAGAACAGGGTGGCCTTGTCACGGACCTGGGCCCGGTAGCCGGCTGCGGTCAGTGCCGTGTAGGCGCTCATGCGCGGGACTCCAGGGTGTGTGCGGGGGAGTCGCCCCCGGCGGGGGAGGCGTCGGCGGCCGTGGCGCGGCCGGTCAGCTCCAGGTAGACGTCCTCCAGGGTGGCCGTACGGGTGATCACCCCGTCGAGCCCGGTGAGCGCGTCGAGGGCCTGGAGCACCTTGCCGGGGACCGAGGTCTCCAGCACCAGCGAGCCGCCCTGCTCGCCGACCCGGTCCACGCCGTCCAGCGCGGCGGCCTCGGCCGGGCCGATCCGCCCCTCGGGGACCAGCAGCCGGGTCCGGGACCCGGCGGAGGTGATCAGCCGGTGCGGGGAGTCCAGCGCGGCGATCCGGCCGCCGACGAGGATGGCCACCCGGTCGCACAGGGCCTCGGCCTCGTCGAGGTGGTGGGTGGTGTAGACGATGGTGCGGCCCTCGCCCTTCAGGGCGCGCAGCACCTGCCACAGGTCGCGGCGGGCCTGCGGGTCCAGCGCGGCGGTCGGCTCGTCGAGGAAGATCAGCTCGGGGTCGTGGACCAGCGCCGAGGCGATGGCGAGCCGCTGCCGCTGGCCCCCGGACAGGTTCTCCACGAGCACGTCGCGCTGCTCGGTCAGCCCGACCAGCGCCAGTGAGCGGTCCGCGGCGGCCGCGTCCTTGCGGTACAGCCCGGCGACGGTGACGAGGTGCTCGCGCGCGGTCTGCCGGACGAAGAACGCCGAGGCCTGGGTCTGCACGCCGATCCGGGGCAGCAGCGCCGTGTTGCGCGGCCAGGGGCTGTGCCCGAGGACCTCGACGGTGCCCGAGTCGGCCCGGCGCAGGCCCTCGACGATCTCGATGAAGGTGGTCTTGCCCGCCCCGTTGGGGCCGAGGAGTCCGAAGAACTCGCCGCGGCGCACGTCGAGGGAGAGCCCGTCCACGGCCTGGCGGTCCCCGTAGCGCTTGCGGACCTCCCAGACGGCGACGGCCACGGGCGCGTCGGGCGGCGGAGTGCGGTCAGTTGTCATGGGCGTGCGGTTCCCTCGGTGTCGGAATCGGGTGGGGACGGAGAAGGGTTCAGGGGCCGGCGGCGAGCACGACGGCGGCCGCCAGGAGCCCGGCCAGGAGCAGGACCAGCACGGCCGAGCCGATCCCGTAGCCGAGGTACAGCCGCCGGGCCCGTACCGGGTAGGCGGCCGCCGCGGCCTTGTCCCGCATCCGCAGCCGCAGGTACGCGGAGCTGGCGGGCGCCAGCCGGGTCACGCGCAGCGCGTGCCCGAGCAGGGTGTAGCCGTCGAGCGGCGGCAGCGGGACGAGGTTGACCAGGGCCTGCGCGCTGCCGAGCAGCAGCAGCGCGCCGAGCACCCGGCGGGTGGGGTCGCCCGCGGGCAGCGCCGCCCACCAGGCGCAGAACGGCAGCAGGAACAGCAGGTTGGCGAAGGCGCCCGCGCCGGCCACGGCCAGCTGGTCGCGGCGGCGCGGCAGGTAGCGGTAGTTGTCGACCCGGCAGTACATGATCACCATCGGCAGCCGCCAGCGCAGCCCGATCTCCCCGACGGTGCCGCCGACGTGCCGGGCGGCTATCCCGTGCGCGAACTCGTGCAGGGCCGTGCTCAGCCACAGCAGCGAGGCCACGGCCAGCAGCGGCGCCGGACGCGTCGCCAGCCACCACAGGTCGGCGAGGAGCGCGCCCGCCGAAGCCGCCAGCCACACCTCCATGGCCAGGAACACCAGCAGCAGCGCCCCCAGCACCGCCGGCCGCAGCACCGGCCGCAGGACGCGGTGCAGCCGGGCCGTCGTGGCGTCGGCGTCCGCGACCAGCCGCAGGGTGCCGCGCAGCAGGGTCCCGGTCCGCTGCGGTCCGGGGCCCTCCTCCGGCTCCGGGGCCGGGCCGCCGGCCAGCAGCCGCCGGGTGCCGAGCAGCCCGAGCAGCTGCTGCCAGTTCCGCTCGCCCAGCCGGCGCCCGAAGGCCCGCCCGTACGCCTCGCCGATCTCCGCCAGGCTGCGCGAGCCGTCGAGCCGCGAGACGAGGAAGTACTCCTTCGGCCCGATCTCGAACGCCGCCCCGGACACCGGGTCCTTGACCAGGTGCACCACGGCCGGGCCGTTCAGCAGCGGCGGCGACAGCAGGACCCCGGCCCGCAGCGCGGGCCGGTGGTCGAGCATCCCGGAGGGCGCGGTCACGGCACGACCGCCCCGGCGCCCTCGGCCGCGCCCTCGCGCAGCACCCGGCCCAGCAGGTGCGAGAGGTAGGCCTCGTCCCGGATCGTCACGTGCAGCCGGTTGTTGGTCATGTGCATGTACGGGGAGAGCAGCAGCGGCAGCGCCGCCGCCGGATCGGTCACCTTCTCGTCCCGGCTCCCGTCCCAGGACCGGAACACCAGCTCCCCGCCCGCCGCCAGCGCCTGCGCGCGGGCGCGCAGCTCCCGGCAGTGCTCCGCCCAGCCGGCCAGGAAGCCCGGCAGCCGGCCCGTCTCCCCGGAGCCCAGTGCCTCCAGCACGGCCTCGAACCGCCGCCCCAGACCCGGGCCGGTCTGCTCGTACGTGCGGTCGTACTCGGTCGAGCCGATGAAGCCGGTGCCCGGGAACGCCCGGTGCCAGAACCGGTAGTAGCTGTCGAGGTAGTTGCCGAGCTCCTCCCGGTCGGGCAGGAACACCCCGGCCATCACCATCATCAGCTGCGCCGAGGTGCCCAGCAGCACCGTCCGCAGGTGCAGGTTCATCGAGCCCAGCGCCTCCATGACGAGGTCGCTGGAGTGCGCGAAGTGCCACTCCGCGAGTTCCACCCCGGCCGGGCCGCCGTACTTGCCGTACTCCGGCTCGTACGGCTCGTACGAGAACGAGTTGTTGGGCCGCAGGTTCATCCGGCCGTCCTCGCCCATGAACGCGGCCCGGTCCCCGTCCGGGAACTCGATGTCGAACAGGGTGTTGTAGAACTCGTTGAGGAAGCCCGAGTCCACCTCGTACAGCGCCGGCCGGGCCTTGAGGAACGCCGACACCGCCTCCTCGGCCCGGCGGCGCACCTCCGGCTCCGCCTCCGGGCCCGCCGGCCGCAGCCGCAGCCGGACGTGGGGGCCCTCCAGCCAGTAGTTGATGAAGAAGTGCCCCGCCAACAGCCCGTCCGCCGTCAGGGAGGCGATCAGCGGCCGCACGCACTGCACCAGCAGCGGCTGCGGGTTGGCGGCGTAGAACACGTGCATGGCCTGCCACGCGCCACGCGTCGGGGTCAGCTCTGACATGCGGGTGCGCCCTCCTCGGTCCGGACGGTCGTGGTGAAGGTCTCGACGGCGAGCTCGGCGACGTGCCCGCCGCGCGCCGAACGGACGTGCAGTCCGCCGGGGTCCGGGAGCATCTCCCGGAAGACGACCCGGCGGTCCCCCTCGCGCAGCAGCGGCTCGAACGCCGCCAGGGACAGCAGGCTGGAGAAGTCCACGTACTGCGGCTTCGCCCCCAGCGCGGACGGGCCCGCCGACACCGTCGCGAACACCCGCTCCGGCAGCCCGTGCGCCCGCCGCCAGCGCTGCCACTCCAGGAAGTCCCGGGCCTCCCGCGCCCCGCGCGCGGGCAGTTCGCCCGCCGTGGCCGTCCAGCTGCGCCGGCTCAGCACCAGGTCCCCGTGCACCACCCGCGGACGCGTCGTCACCCCGGCGTGCGGGACGCCCTCCGGCACCCCCGCCCAGACGTCCAGCGGGGACATCGAGGACGGCGACAGCAGCAGCAGGGTGCGCGGTACGGCGGGCAGCGCCAGCGGCACCAGGTACCCCAGGTAGACCGGGATCACCTCCAGGCCCAGCCGCCGCGACCGCAGCACCACGCGGCCGGTCTCCGGCACGTGCTCCGCGTACAGGTCGTCCAGGCGCAGCAGCCGCTCCTCGGGCAGGGTCCCGCTCTCGCCCGGGCAGACGATCTCGTACTCGGTGAGCCGCCCGTGCAGGTTCAGGTTGGTGGTCACCGCCCCGCCCGTCACCTCCGCGAACACCGCCCCGGGCGGGGTGACGGCGGCGGCCGTCGCGCGCAGCTCGCCGTCCAGCCCGGCCGGCTCCGGGTAGAGGTGCGTGAACCGGCTGAACGGGAAGGAGAGCCCGCCGTACGAGCGGTTGAGGACGGTCAGCTCCGCACCCGTCTCCGGGTCCCGCGCGAGCTGGAGGTGGTGGCAGCGCGGCGCGAAGCCGGGCACCACCGGCTCCAGTTCGGCCGCGACGGCCTCCACGTCCTGCCCGGACAGCCGCAGTTCGCCGCCGCCCGCGCCGCCCTCCTCGTACGCCGCCCAGTGCGCCCGCATCCGGCCGGTGAAGGCCCGCCGCGCCGCGTCCAGCGCCCGGATCCCCGGCAGGCCCAGCCAGTTCTCCTCCGGCACGTACTCGCCGCGCGCGTCGAAGGGGGTGCGGCGCGCCGTGAACGACAGGTACTGGTCGAAGAAGTCCTCGTGGAAGTCGTGCACCAGCCCCAGCAGGTCCTCGCAGCGCCCGCCCGGGCCGTAGCGGGCCGTGAAGAAGCCCTCGAAGGTGATCCGCTGGGCCGCCGTCAGGTCGAAGGCCGGCAGGATCCGCTCGACCGAGCGCAGCGACCCGCCGCCCGCGCCCGGCTCCGCCCAGGCCGGGGGAGCCGCCGCCAGGTCGCGGCCCGCGCTGGTGTCCTCGTACACCAGCGTCTGCGGCAGCGGCGCGTCCGCCGGCGCGCCCAGCTCCTCCTGGGCCCGGCGCAGCGCGGCGCGCAGGGCCGACAGCAGCTCGCGGCGCTCGGCGCGGCCGGCGAGGGGATAGCGCTCCAGCAGCCGGGCGGGCTCCTCCAGGAGCGCGGCCAGCTCGTCGGCCCAGGGCCGCTCCAGGCCGGACAGGGCCCGCTGGAAGGACCGTACGGGGTCCCCGCTGTGCACCTCGGTGTCCAGGCACGGGACCCGGACCATGCCGAGCTGCAGCAGGGCCCCGATGTACGCCTCGCACTCCTCGGGCGTCGCGTCGTGCTCGGCGGCCAGCCAGTCGGCCAGCTCGTGGTGGCGCGGCTCGGGCTCGCCGCCCTCCTCCGCAGCCCGGTCGGCCCGGTCGGCGAAGAGGGCGAGCAGCCGGTCCAGGGTGCCGCTGCGGCGCAGGAAGAACAGCCGGTCCTTGACCGCGTCGAAGGTGACGGCGGCCGTGTCGTCGCCGGCCGTCACCGAGCGCCGCACGTACCGGATCCGGTCGTCCTCCCGGCCCCAGCCCGGGGCCGGGCGCAGCGGCAGGTCCCGGCGCCGCACCGGGTCGGCGAGGACCAGCTCGGCGAGGCGCGCCAGCACCACCACGTTCAGCCGGACGTGACTGCTCCAGGCGTCCTCCACCCGGACGCCGTCCGCCCCCGCCCCCGGGGTGAACCGGCCCGTCGCCACCCCGGTGAAGGTGCTGAAGGGGCTGGTCTTGCAGGCGGTGCGGTAGAGGTACGAGAGCACCGAGCGCTCGGCCTTGCGCGCCCGGCCCCCCGGCTCCCCGCCCCCGGCGGTCGCGGCCAGGTACGCGTCGAGCTGCCCCTCCAGCACCGGCGAGGCCAGCAGCAGCCCGTGCCGCAGCCGGTCGTCCTCCAGCAGGGCGCGCAGCGCGGCCCGGCCCCGGCCCAGATCGGCGGCGAGCAGCGGCTCCCCCTCGGCGAGCAGCTTCTCCAGCTCGCGGGTCCGCTCCAGCCAGAGCGCCAGCCGCTCGCCCGCCTCCTCGCCCAGGCCGGCCACCGCCCGCAGAGCGGCCCCGGCGTCGGCGGGCACGCGCCCGTTGTGGATCCGGCGGCGCAGCCCCAGCAGTTCGCGCCGGAGCGCCGCGCCCGGCCCGCCCGGCTCCGGGTCGGTCGCGCCGACCGCCCGGTGCAGCACCTCGCTCAGCCACTGAGCGTCCGCCCGCAGCGCCTCCTCGGCCGCGAGCACGTCGGCCGCCCAGCGCCCGGTGTCCGCGCAGCGCAGCGCGTCGGCCGCGGCCAGCGGCAGGCCGGCGACGCGCAGCATGAAGCGCTCGCCGGTGTGCCATCCGGTGGTGGATTCCATCCTGTGTCCCCTGCGTCTCTCGTGGCCCGGTCAGGCGATCTCGTGGCGGAAGTCGGCGGGCCGCGGCCGCTCGTGGCCGAGCAGCATGATCAGCAGCGGTGCCTCGTCGGTGTCCGCCAGCCCCAGCCGCTCGGCGTACGAGACGTTGTCGAAGCCCAGCGCCACGCCCGCGCCGAGGCCGTGCGCGGCGGCGGTGGTGTAGAAGGTCTGCGCGATCGCGCCGACGGCCGCCCCCATCAGCCGGTAGCCCCGGTCGCCGACCGCGTCGAGGACGGCGGTGGTCCGCACCGTCGGCACCAGCACGGCGCCCGCCTGCTCCAGGTTGTAGTTGGACAGGAAGTAGTTCGCCTGGAGGAACGGCCCGGGCGGGCCCGGCACCACCAGCCGCAGCGCGTGCTCCGCCGGGTCGTAGGCGTAGCTGCCCGGCTCGATCCCCTCGACGTGGTTGACGAAGGCGTACAGGGAGGTCAGCGGCGGCCCGTCGGGCCGCTCCGCCTCACTGCCGGGCCGGGTCGCCGCGCACTCCGCCAGCGCCGCCGCCAGCTGCTCCGCCGTCACCGCCCGGGTGGCGTCGAACCGGCCGAAGCTGCTGCGCCGGGCCCGCAGCGCGGCCGCCTCCCCCATCGGGGGCGCCGCCGGGGCGGGCAGGGGGACGGGCTCCCCGCCCCGCGGCGGGTACGCGGCGGCCGCGTCGAGCGCGCCGGGCGCCGGACGGTCCCCGGCCCGGCCCAGGGTGGCCCCGTGGATCCGCTCCAGCGTCTCGAAGGCCAGCACGGTGCGGGACCGCTCCGCGTCCCGGTGCCGCACCCCGGCACCCGCCGACGGGGCCCCGGCGGCGGATCCGGCCGCACCGCCCTCCCACTCCAGGGGGAGCACCGCGAAGACGCCCTCCTCCTCCGGGGCCACGCCCAGCAGCCCGGCCAGGCGCTCCTCGTCGAACCAGAGCGCGGGCGCGATCCGCAGCCCGTACGCCCGGGCCCACAGCCGCCAGGTCTGCACCAGCGCGCCCACGTCCATGCTGACCGCGTGGAAGGAGAAGCTGTTGTACTTGAAGGAGTTCTGCCAGTACTTGACGCTCAGCACCAGGTACTGCGAGGAGCCCTCGCCCGGACCGAGCCCCAGCGCCCGGCGCACGTCACCGGTGACGTCGCCGGCCAGCAGCCGGCGCAGCCCGTGCTGGTGCGGGGCGTAGTGGTACAGGCCCGGGGTGAGCGGACCGCCCGCGCCGGCCGCCCAGTACACGCCGACCGGGTAGAGCCCGCCGCCGGAGGCCGTGCCCCGCGACCAGTTGGCCTGCGTGTAGTGGGGGAGCGCCGCCAGGTCGGTGTTGGCCTGAACGCCCAGGCGCCGGCCGGTCAGCCCGTACGACTCCTGGAGCATCCCGGACAGCAGCGGCAGGCTGAACCCCGGCGCGGGGCGCGGCCCGCCGGCCGCCGGATCCGGCAGCGGCAGGGTCTCCGCGCCGGGGTAGTACTTCGCCTTGCGGGGGCGGTCGGCCCAGTCGGGCACGAAGTCGACGGGCTCCATGGGCACCCGGCCCCGGTACAGGATGGCGCTGGCGTAGTCATGGGCGTAGCCCACGGGTCCTCCTCGGTTCGTGCGGCCGGGTCAGGGGAAGGGGTGCGGGGCCGGGTTGAGGTCGGCGGGCTCCAGGTCGCGGTCGCGCAGCCCCGCCTCGCGCAGGGCGGTGCGCATGCGCGGCATGCCCAGGGCGCGCTGCCGCGACCAGCCGAAGTCGATCGGCAGCAGCCCCGGCACCAGAACGCTCACGGTGTGCAGGCCCAGCGCCCGCTGCTCCGGCAGGGTCTGGTCGACCACCACCACGTCGAAGCCCCCGGCGGCGACGGCCTCCACGCACCGCGCCAGGTCCACGGCCACGTCGTCCGACACCCCCTCGGGGCCCAGCAGCGAGGACACCGCCCGCAGCGGGCCCCGCGAGGGCCCGCGCAGCAGGAAGTCCGCGTGGCGGCCCATCTCCGGCACCCCGTACACCAGCGGGTGGTCGTGCAGCGCGGTGACCAGGTCGAAGTCGGCGGCCATCGCGCGCAGCCGCTCCTCGTCCCGCTCGGTGCGCCCGGGCAGGTTCACCGCGTCCGTGGCGATCTCGCACAGCGCCGAGTCCAGCGCCGACTCCGGGTCCAGCCCGGCCCCCGCACCGAAGCACATCCGGCCCGGGCCGCCGTCGAACCGCTCGGCGACCGCCGTCACCACCGGGATCGGGAAGCCGATCCGGGTGTCGAAGAACCGCGCCCGGTACCCGTACAGGGCCAGCCGGTCGACCATCGCCCGCGTCGAGGCCCGGTCGCTCGTGCCCGGGTCGATCTCGGGCAGCGGCTGCCGCCCGTACCAGGTGAGCAGGAACGCGTCCCGCTCGACCACCTCCATCAGCCCGAAGTAGGCGGCCTCGGCCAGACTCCCGCCCGAGGCACAGCCGTTGGAGCTCTCCTGCACGAACCGGTTCTCCAGGCCCGGCGCGTGGTAGTACGTCAGCACCTCCGGCACCAGCCGCGGCTGCCGGTCGCGCAGCGACCAGCCCCACACCCACGGGATCTCCCGGTCCGGGTCGAAGGGCCGCACCCGGGGGTTGTCCCGGTGGAACGCCCCGCTGTACAGGCCCACGACCCGAGGGTCGACGGCCTCGGCGCCGAAGCCGTTCAGCGAGCCGGTGACGCTGGTCGTGCGCGCACGCGAGCGCATCCCCGCGTACCGCTCCAGCCCCTCCAGCACCCCGACGCGGGCGCTGCGGTCGAAGGAGTCGGTGTGCCCGCCCCAGAACGTCTCGCGCAGGTACTCGCCCGACCGCATCGAGAAGCAGCCGATGGTCGCCGAGGTGGACGTCGAGGAGACGTCCTGCACCAGGGAGGGCCCCAGCGCCCCGCACAGCGGGTTCGCGAACGCCGCCACGTCGATGGCGTACGCCTCCACGGGCCGGGTACGGAACGCCCCCGGCCGGTACTTGGGCGCCGGCTCCGGATCCAGCGCCCGGGCCGTGTCCGCCTCGGGCGCCCCGCACACCGGGCACTCCGGATCGGGCACCAGCGGGTAGCGCCGCACGGAGCCGCCGCGCAGGTCCAGCACCCACACCCCGGGGAACACCCCGCCCGCCGCCCCGGCGGCGCCGGAGCCCGCCGAGACCACCAGCGCGGCCAGCGCGTCGGCGGCGAAGGCGTGCGCGTACGGCCAGCCGCCCGCCGCCCGGGTCCCGCCGCCCAGCTCCAGGGCGTCCCGCAGCGCGACCGACCGCACCGCCTGCCAGCGCCGCTCCAGGCACAGCGCGCACCCCGGCCCGTCCCCGGGGAGGGGGCCCACCACGGCCTGGTGCCCGTAGAGGGCGACCGGCACCGCGCCCGCCGGCGCCTCCCGGTCCGCGACGCGGAACGCGTCCCGCAGCCCCAGCGCCCGCACCGCCACCGGCGGCCCGCCCAGCGCGGCCACCGCCCGCTCCAGCAGCCCCGTGAACCGCCCGGCGGCCTCCGGGCCCAGCCCGTCCGCCACCGCGGCGGAGCCGCTACGCGTCATCGCCGGACTCCCGGACCGCCGCCTGGGCGAGCAGCACCCGCACGGTGTGGATCCCCACCCCGGCCAGGTCCGCCGACCCGGTCGGGACCGCGTACGCGTCGAGCCCCGCCCCGGCGAGCCGCTCCAGCACCCGCTCCCAGGACGTGCCGGGCTCCGCCGCCAGGTGCGCGGCCGGCTCCGCGGACACCGCCAGCGCGCGCGGGTCCAGGTCCCGCAGCAGGGGATCGCGGCCCGCGTCGGCGCCGTCCGCCCCGTACTGCGCGGCGCCCAGCAGCTCCCGCAGGGCCGCCACCGCCGCCGTGCGCCGGTCCAGGCCCTCGCCCAGCGCCCACCGCTCCCCGGCGCGCGCCAGCAGCACCTGCACCCCGGAGCGCGGGCCCTCCCCGAGGTCCAGCAGCTCCGGCACCAGCTCCAGCCGGTCCGCCGACCGCAGCAGGAAGGCGAGTTCGGCGTCCTCCCCGTCGCGCTCCGGCAGCGGCACCCGGGCCGCCCGCTCCCCGCGCACCGCCCGCAGCAGCGCGGCGTGCCCGAGCGCCGACAGCAGCCCGGCCGCGGCGGCGTCGGCGGGGGAGGGGCCGGCGCCGGCCCCGGCGCGGGTGCGCTCGAAGAGCCGCTCGGCGTTGTGCGGCCCGAACGGCCGTACCGCGCCCGCCGGGACCAGCGCGGGCTCCTTCGTCAGCAGGGACACCGCGGGCTGGTACCCGGACGCCCCGCCCGGTATCCCGGAGGCCGTCGCCAGCGCCGCCGCGGGGACGGTGCCCGGGGTCCCGTCGCCGCCGGTCACCTCGCGGGCCGGCACCACGTGCTCCGCGTACACCAGCGCCGCCGCGTCCAGGGCCCGCATCCGGGCCCCCGCCACGTGGTGGACGTCGAACGCGGCCACGGTGCGGGTCTCCCCGTGCCCGAGGCCCAGCTCCACCACGCCCGCCTTCAGCGGGATCTGGGTGAGCTCCTCGTCCGCGTACCGGGTGAACACCCCCGCGTACGGGCGCACCACGGCCGAGCGCCGGTTCAGCTCCTCCACCAGCGCGTCGGCCTCCCGGGCGGTCTCCAGCGTCGGCAGTGCGGGCGTGCCCGAGGTGCCGGCGGCGGTGAGGTCCAGGGGGGCGTCCCTGGTCCCGCCGGGCGCGCAGAACGGGCAGCGCGGGTGCGGCAGGAGCGGCTCCGCGGTGACGTCCAGCGAGGCCGTGTCCTGGACGAGGAGCCGTCCGGCGGTCTCGGCGGGCAGCGAACCGGAGGCCGCGCGGAACACCTCGTACCCCAGCAGGTTGCCGATCATCGCGGACAGCGGCCGCCCCGGCACCGGGCCCTCGGCGAGGGGCGCCTCCGGCAGTGCGAGGGCGCTCCACAGCGCGGCCGCCGCCGGGCCGCCGCGCGCCGAGCCCAGCCGCAGGGCCGCGCAGGACCAGCAGCCGGCGGTGCCGTGCGCCATGAGCGGGCCGACCACCGCGTCGTTCCCGTACGACCAGGCGGGCAGCAGGGTGCGCCCCTCGGGGACCCCGGCGCGCAGCAGCGGCAGCAGCCGGGCCGGGGCCGCCGCCCCTCCGGTCACCACGACGAAGTCGTACCCGGCCAGCTCCGGCCAGCCGAGCGGCTGTCCGGGCAGCGTGCGGACCTCCACCGGACAGCCGTCGGCGGCGGCCTCGGCGGCCTCGGCCCGCACTTCCCGCGCGTCGGCGCCCGGCAGCACGCCGACGGTGGCGCAGCCGTTGCGCACCAGGCTCAGCGCGCACCAGCGGGCCACCGCGTCCTCGCCGAGGACGGCGACCCGGGTGCCGCGGAAGCGCAGGAAGCGGGCTTCGGCGTCATCGGCGTAGTGGTCGGCGTAGGCGATCTGCGGCGCGAATCTGCGGGCCACGTCCGGCGGCGGCGCGGCGGCCCGGCCTGCTTCGGCGGGCTCGGCGACGGAACGGGCGAAGTCCCGTTCGTACAGGGTCTTGACGAGTTCGCCGACCATGGCGCGCCGGCTGTCGCCCAGGCCCTGGCACAGCTCGGTGACGGTGTGCTCGCCGGTCAGGTGCGGGACGATCAGGGTGGCGAACCGGTAGGCGGTGCGCGCGGTGAGGCGGAAGCCCCCGTCGGAATTGTGGAACAGCACGCCGTCGGGCGTCTCGGTGAAGAGCACGTCCCGCCGGATCCGGGGGCGTGTCGCGGCGACGTACTGATAGCTGTCCAGGGACATGGAACACCTCTGATTGCGGTCTGGTGGGGACGAAGACGTGAGGTGGGAAATGTCGGGGAGGCGGGAGGGGCCGCCTCAGCGGGGCAGGAGGGCCGCGGCGCCGGACCGGTCCCGGCCCAGCCAGCGCGCGTACCCGCGGAGGAAGGCGTGGATCCGGTAGGGCTCACCGGGTGGTCCGTCCTCCAGCATCCCGGCCTCCACGAGCTGTTCGAGCACGCTCTCTTCCACGGCTGTGGCGGGACCGGAGCCGGGCTCGAGCGAGCCCAGCAGCAGGAACCCCCCGCGCAGTTCGGGCGGGAGCGCGCCGACGGCCCGCCCGAGGACCTCCGGCACGGACAGCCGGGGGTCCTCGGCGAGGGCCAGCCGGCCCGGCGGGTCCGCCGCCAGCCAGGCCGCGCAGTCGGCGACGGACAGCCCCGGCCGGGTCAGCAGCCGCCCGGCGGCGATCCGCAGGGCGAGCGGGAACCACCCGCACACGGCGGCCAGTTCACGCGCGGCCGGCTCCTCGGCGGCGATCCGCTCGGCTCCGACGAGGCCGGCGAGCAGGGCGAGCGCCTCGGCCGGGGAGAGCACGTCGAGCCGGTGCACGAAGCCGCCGTGCGTGGCGACCGCCGCGGCCAGGGCCCGCCGGCTGGTCACCAGTACCGTGGCGCCGCCGGTCTCCGGCAGCAGCGGCAGCACCTGCCCGGCTCCGGCCGCGTTGTCGAGGACCAGCAGCCGCCGGCCGCCGCCGCCCGGTCCGGGCAGCAGCCCGCGGGCCTCCCCGGCGTCCAGGGGGCTCCCGTCGGGCCGGGTCAGGTCGATGGCGGAGACCCCGCCCGGGAAGGCCGCCCGGATCTCGTACGCGCTCTGCCGAGCGAGCGCCGACTTGCCGATCCCGGGCGCTCCCGAGACGACCAGCAGCCGGGGGCCGCGGGGGTCGGTGAGGCGGTCCGCCAGGGCCCGCAGGTCCGCGGCGCGTCCGGCGAATCCGGGCACCGGCGGCGGTCCGGCGGGCCCGGGGGCACGGTCGCGGACGGCGAGGGCGGGGCCGGCCTGCGGCGGGGCCGGCTCGGGGTCCAGGGGGCGGGCGGCCGGGCCGAGTTCCTCGGCCCGCAGGATCGCCAGCTCCAGGCGGCGCAGGCCCGGCCCGGGGTCGACGCCGAGTTCGTCGCGCAGCCGCTCGCGCACGGTGCGGTACTCGGCCAGCGCCTCCGCCTGCCGGCCGGTGCGGTAGAGGGCCTCGACGAGCTGCTCGGTGAAGCGCTCGCGGACGGGCCGGTGGCGGGCCCCCTCGTACAGGTCGACGAGCACCTGATGGCAGTTCCCGGCGGCCAGTTCGAGGTCGCAGACCCGCTCCAGGACCCGCAGCCGCTCCTGTTCGAGGGCCGGCACCGCGTCCCGCTGGAGCATGCCCGAGGCCACGTTCGACAGGGGCTGCCCCTGCCAGAGGGAGAGGGCTTCGCGCAGCCGGTACAGCTCCCCGGGGGTCCCGGCGGCGGCTCGCGCCTCGGCGGTCAGGAACCGGAACAGCGCGAGGTCGAGCGTTTCGGTGTCGTTGTGCATCCGGTAACCGCCCGGCACGGCCTCGATGGTGGTCGCGGATATGCCGTATTTCTCGAATAACCTGCGCAGCCGCAGCACGCAGGTCTGCAGTGCGGCCCGGGCGGTCGCGGGAGGTTCCTCGTCCCATACGGCCCGCAGCAGATAGCCGGTGGAAACCACGGTGCCGGGATGCAGCAGGAGGGCGGCGAGGAGGCTGGTCGGTTTGGATGGTTTGAGAACTACTGTCTCGGGGCCGTGGGCAATACTCAAGGGCCCCAAAAGCTGGAACCGCATTGATGGTCCCCCGTGTCGGGTCACGTGTCGCACATGAGCGTGACGGGGGCGTCATTCCCGCGAGCCGCCGAGAAGGACACGCCTCCGGAAAAGTCCGGACCAGTGCCCGCGGCCGCTCGCCGCCCCCCGTTGGGCGGTGAATAACTGGAACCCTACAGAACGGATCTTGTGAAAGTCGAGTTGGGATGCGGATCAATTCCGGCGAACGCGGCCTTCTTCTCCTCTCCGTCACCCCGGGAATCCGTGGAGTTACCGCCGGTTCGTCAATTCTGTTCACAGCTAAACGAGTTCCGATAAAGGATCGCTTGAGCGCGCGGGGAGGGGGCTTTCCCGGCCGGCTCCCGCATGGCCGGATCGGATGGCGGACTGGCGGATTCCGGATAGTGGTCCGGAACCGGAATCCGCCGTCGCAGGAGGACCGCGGGAGTTCTACTCGAAGCGCGCGGTGTCGCCCGCGCCGCGGCGCAGGATCTCCGCCCCGCCGCCGGAGAAGTCGATGACGGTGGTCGGCCGGGTGCCGCAGTCCCCGCAGTCGACGACGGCGTCCACCACGTGGTCGAGCCGCTCCTTGATCTCCCAGCCCTGGGTGAGCGGCTCGTCCTCGTCCGGCAGCAGCAGCGTGCTGGAGACCAGCGGCTCGCCCAGCTCGGCGAGCAGCGCCTGCGCGACGAGGTGGTCCGGGATCCGGACCCCGACCGTCTTCTTCTTCGGGTGCATCAGCTGGCGCGGCACCTCCGAGGTGGCCTTCAGGATGAAGGTGTAGGCGCCCGGCGTCGCCGCCTTGACGGCCCGGAACACGTCGTTGTCCACGTACACGAACTGCCCCAGCTGGGCGAAGTTCTGGCACACGAGGGTGAAGTGGTGCTTGTCGTCGAGGTTGCGGATCGACCGGATCCGCGCGAGGCCGTCGCGGTTGCCCAGCTGACAGCCCAGCGCGAAACAGGAGTCCGTGGGGTACGCGATGAGCGCGCCGGAGCGGAGGGAGTCCGCCACGCCGGCGAGGGTGCGCCGCTGGGGATTCTCGGGGTGAACGTCGAAGTACTTCGCCATCCGCCGAGCGTACGGCACCGGACTGCCGCACTCCGCAGCTCGCAGGCGGTACTCCGTCCGGGTTCACTTGGGACGCCCGTTCGGACGCAGCGCCGAGTTTATGATCATAGATTCGGCTTCCCGTCCTCTTTGATGCTGCCATCCGGCCGGAGGACAAAGGTGGAGGGCTGTGTGGCGATGTCACGGACGAAGGCGTGGACCGCGGTCACCGCGGTGACGGGGGCCGCCGCCCTGGCCCTGACCCACGCACCCGGCGGCACGGCCGAGGCCGCGCCCCCCGGAGGCGCCCCGGAGGCCGCGGTCACCCTCCTGGTCGGCCACGCCCTGGACGGCGGGGTCCGCGCGGACGACGCCGTGTGGTGCGCCGCCGGAGCCTTCCGCGGCGGCCGCTGCGGCACCTGGCAGGAGCAGCGGGTGCTCGCCACCGCCCGGGGCGGCGCCGTCCTGCGGGACCCGGCCCTCGGCGAAGCGGGCGAACTCCCCACCGACTCCGGCTCCCCGCTGGAGATCGGCCTCGCCCGGGCGGAGGCGGGCCGCCTCACCGACGTCACCGTCACCGACGGGCACGGCCGCCACCTCGCCGGTGAACTCGGCCCGGACGGCGGGCACTGGCGCAACACCGAACCCCTGCGCGCGGGCGAGGGCTACACCGTCCGCGTGGGCGCCCAGGACGGCCGCGGCGCCCCCGTCGGCGTCAGCATGGCCTTCCGCACCGCGCCCCCCGACGCGCCCGCCGACGGGGACAGGATCACCGCCGAGTTCGGCCCCCGCCCCGGTACCTACGGCGCCGGCGAGATCGTCACCGCCGAACTCAGCCACCCCGTCCCCGCCGACGACCCCGAAGCCCGCGCCCGCGTCGAACAGGCCCTCCAGGTCACCTCCCGCCCCCAGGTGGAGGGGGCCTGGCACTGGGTCGACGGCTCGACCCTGCACTTCCGGCCCCGCACCTACTGGCCCGCCCACACCGTCGTCCGCGTCCGCAGCGGCCTCGACGGGGTCGAACTCGGCGAGCACGGCTACGGCGGCCCGTCCGAGCCCCTGGAGTTCACCGTCGCGGACCGCATCGAGGCCGTCACCGACTCCGCCGCCCACGAGATGACCGTACGCCGCAACGGACGCGTCATCAGGACCATCCCCGTCACCACCGGGAAGGCCGGCTTCCTGACCCGCAGCGGCATCAAGGTCGTCCTCGGCAAGGAGGCCAAGGTCCGCATGCGCGGCGACAGCGTCGGCATCAAGAAGGGCACCAAGGAGTTCTACGACCTCCCCGTCCAATACGCGACCCGGGTCACCTGGAGCGGCGAGTACGTCCACGCCGCGCCCTGGTCCGTCGAGTCGCAGGGCGAGGAGAACGTCAGCCACGGCTGCACCGGCATGTCCACCGAGGACGCCGCCTGGTTCTACGAGACCGTCCGCGAGGGCGACATCGTCGAGGTGGTCAACAGCGGCGGCGAGCGGATGGACCCCTTCGGCAACGGCATCGGCGACTGGAACCTGGACTGGCGCACCTGGCTCGCGGGCAGCGCCCTGACCCCGGCCGCCGCCGCGCACCGCACGCCGGACGCCCCCACCCGCCTCGACCCGACGACCTGAGCGGTGTCCCGCCTCGCGCCGCCCCGCCCGGCACGGTCCGCCGCCGGACCGCGCCGGGTGCTGCTCGCGGGCTCCGCCGGCAACTTCACCGAGTGGTACGAGTTCGGCGTCTACGGAGCCTTCGCCACGGTCATCGCCGACCGGTTCTTCACCCCCGCGCAGGCGGCCGGGCAGGGCGGCGCCGGCCCGCTGGTCGCCGCCTACGCCTCCTTCGCGGTGTCCTTCTTCTTCCGGCCCGCCGGAGCCGTCCTCTTCGGCCGCATCGGCGACCGCGCCGGCCGCCGCGCCGCCCTGGTCCTCGTCATCGCCCTGATGACCCTCGCCACCACCCTGATCGGGCTGCTCCCCGACCGGGACGCCATCGGCGTCGCCGCGCCCTGGCTGCTCACCCTGCTCCGCGTACTGCAAGGGCTCTGCCTGGGCGGCGAGTTCGGCGGGGCCGTGGCCCTGATGACGGAATCGGCGCCGCCGGGCCGGCGGGGCCGGCACGGAGCCTGGCAGTCCTTCACCGTCGCCCTGGGCCTGCTCGCCGGCGCGGCCGTCGCCGCCCTCCTGGCCACGCTGCTCACCCCGGCGGCCCTGCACGCCTGGGGCTGGCGCATCCCCTTCCTGCTGGCCCTCCCGCTCGGCCTGGCCGCGTACCGACTGCGCGCGAACCTCCCCGACGACCCGCCACGCCCCCGTCCGGCGCCGCCGCCCGGGCCCCCGCTCACGCCGCCGCCCGCCGACGGGGGACGCGGCCGGAAGGCGAGCGGAACCGCACGGGCCGTCGGGCTCGGGGTCGCGCGGCTCATGGGCTGGTCCGCGGCCGGGTACACCTTCCTCGTGGTGCTGCCCTCCTACCTCCAGGCCACCCTCGGCGCCTCCTTCCGGCAGGCCCTGACCGCGACCGCCCTCGCCAACCTCGGCTTCGCCGCCGCCATCCTGCCCGCCGGGATCCTCAGCGACCGGGTCGGCCGCCGCCCCGTCATGCTCGCCGGCGCCCTCGGCGTCACCCTCCTCGCGCTCCCGCTCCTCCACCTCCTCCAGGACCCCGCGGCCGCCGCCCCCGCCAAGGCCGCCGCCGTCCTCGCCGCGGGCGCCACCGTCGGGCTCCTCGCCGGCCCGGGGCCCGCCATGCTCGCCGAGATGTTCCCCGCCCGGGTGCGCTGCACCGGGCTCGGGCTGGCGTACGCGCTCACCGGCGCCGTGTTCTCCGGCTGCGCGGGCCTCGTCGTCACCGCCCTGACCGCCGCCACCGGCGACCACGACGTCCCCGCCTACTACGCCGCCGGCACCTGCGCCCTCAGCGCCCTCGCCCTGGCCGGGCTGCGCGGCGACGACCACCGCAGGCCCCTGCGATGAGGGTGATCGGCCTGATGTCGGGCACCTCGTACGACGCCGTCGACGCGGCCGCCGCCCGCCTCACCCCGGAGGACGGCGGCGAGACCCTGCGGCTGGTCCCGCTCGGACTGGTCAGCGCCCCCTACGAGGACCGGCTGCGCGACGCCCTCGCGGCGGCCCTGCCGCCCGCGCCCACCACCCTGGCCGACGTCTGCCTCCTCGACACCCGCATCGGACAGGCCTTCGCCGCCCTCGCGGCCCGCGCCGACCGCGAACTGTGCGCCGGCCGAGCCGAACTGATCGCCTCGCACGGCCAGACCGTCTACCACTGGACCGACGCCGGCCAGGTCCACGGCACCCTCCAGCTCGGCCGCCCCGCCTGGATCGCCGAAGCCACCGGCCGCCCCGTCGTCTCGGACTTCCGCCCCCGCGACATCGCCGCCGGCGGCCAGGGCGCCCCGCTCGTCGCCCTCGTCGACCTGATGCTGCTGCGCGGCCGCCCCGGCACCCCCGCCGCCCTCAACATCGGCGGCATCGCCAACCTCACCGCCCTGCCCCCGGCCGGCCGGCCCGTCGCCTTCGACACCGGCCCCGGCAACGCCCTGATGGACGCCGCCGTGCGCGAACTCACCGGCGGCCGCCTCGGATACGACGAGGACGGCGCCCTCGCCGCCGCCGGCCGGGTCCACGAACCGCTCCTGCTGCGCCTGCTGGCCGAGCCCTACTACCGGCTGCCCGCGCCCAAGACCACCGGCAAGGAGCTCTTCCACCACGGCCACCTGCGCGCCGCCCTCGACGGCTGCGCGCCCCTCCCGCCGCAGGACCTCCTCGCCACCCTCGCCCGGCTCACCGCCCGGACCGTCGCCGACGCCCTGCGCCCGCTGCGCGTCACCGAGGTCGTCGCCTCCGGCGGCGGCACCCGCAACCCGGCCCTCATGGCCGTGCTCCGCGAGGAACTGCCCCCGGGCACCGCCCTGCTGGACTCGGCCGCACTGGGACTGCCCGCCGCCGCCAAGGAGGCGTACGCCTTCGCCGTCCTCGGCTACCTCGCCCTGCACGGCCTGCCCGGCAACGCCCCCGGGTGCACCGGGGCCCGGGGGCCCCGGGTGCTCGGCTCCCTCACCCCGGGGCGCGCACCGCTGCGGCTGCCGCCCGTGCCCTCCCGGCCGCCGGTACGGATCGCCGTCGGGCCGCCGCCGTGAGCCCGGCCGCGTCCGCGCCGGGCGCCGGACGCGGGCGCGCGTACCGGGAGCAGACGGCGGTGGTGCCGGGCGGCAGCACCCGCACCCGCGGCCGCGGCCCGTCCGGCAGCAGCGCGAGCAGCGCCGGCAGGGCGGAGGCGAAGCACAACAGGCCCCCGTCCGGCTCCCAGTGGTAGTAGAGCGGGCCGCCGCCCGCCCCGGCGGCGGCCAGTACCAGCACCGGTTCGGTGCGGGCGTCGACCACGGCCGCCGCGTACGCGCCCGCGACGTGCGCCGCGAACCCCGCACCGTCCAGTGCGAACGCGGAGTGCGCCAGCGCCGCGTCGTTGCGGTCGGCGACCGGGAGCCCGCGCACCTCCAGCCGGGTGGCCAGCGCGAGCCGCCCCTCGATGCCGCCGTCGAGGGCCGCGGCGACCCCGCTCCGCTCGAAGACCCGGCCGGACGCCAGCGCCCACCCCTCGCCGCGGCTCAGGCGGATCCCGCCGGAAGGGCCGGTGCGCAGCCCTGCGGCGGCGGCGTGCAACCGGTGCGCCGGGAGGCCGGCGCCGTAGTGGCCGAGGAACGCGTACATGGTGATCACTTCCTTGAGACGGCCCCGCCCGGGGCGGGGAGCCGGCCGTCCCGGCCGCCCGGGACACGGACCCGGGCGCGGTCCGGGTCCCGGTCGGGCACCGGGACCCGCCGGCCGGCGGGCAGGAGTTCGGCGGGCACGGGTTCGGCAGGTACGGGTTCGGCAGGTACGGGTTCGACGGGCACGAGTTCGGCGAGCGCGGCTTCCAGCTCCTCGGCGCGGACCGGAGCGAGCAGGGAGCCGTGATGGGCGTACGGGTCGCCCAGCCCGCGCAGCAGCACCATGCGGGCCTCCTCCCGGCCCCCGGTCACGGCCGCCGCGACCGCGCGCGGGCACACGCCCCCGGGCAGGGTCCGGGCGATCCCGGCGGCGGCCAGCAGCTCGTCGTGGGCCGCCTCGTCGGCGGGGCCCAGCAGACCCCGGCGGCGGGAGACCGCGGCGGCCGCGCGCAGGCCCGGGCCGAGCGCGTCCCCGTACGGCAGGCCCGGCCCGGCGAGGCCCCGCACGGCCCGGGCGACGGGCTCGCCGTAGCGCAGGGCGGCGGCGGGGCCGCGGCCGAGCGGGTCGTGGGAGCAGAGCGCGGCCCTGGCCTCCAGGCAGAGCGAGACGTACGACGCCAGGGTCTGCGGGTCGTACCCGCCGCCGGGCCGCAGCCGGGAGGCCACGCGCCCGGCCGACGCCGGTACGACGGCCAGCACGGTCCGCAGCAGCGGCGCCAGCCCGGCGCGGAGCCGGTGCGGCGGCAGCGTCGCGAGGTGGTCCAGGTCGATCCGGACCAGGGCCGGCGACGCGACGGGGCCGGCGGGTCCCGCCACCGACAGGGCCGTGTCCGTCATGGCCCGCAGCGTCGTGGGCAGCCGGACCAGGGCCGGCCGGGTGCCGTCGGCGCACCGGGCCCGGTCGGCCGCCTCGATCACGCGGCTGCCGCCGAGCGCGACGGCGAGGGCGCCGTCCGGCACCACCAGGGGGCCGTCGCCGTCGGGCCACAGCACCGCGGTGGGCGCGGCCGTGCCCAGCAGGCGCAGCACGCGCGCCGCGTGCTCCCGCGGCAGCCCGGGGTCGGTGACCAGGACGATCCGGCCCGGGGCGAGGTCCCGCAGGAGGTGGGGGAGTCCGTCCGACGGGCCGTCCCCGCAGCGGATCTGCACGGGGACGTGCACCGGGCCGGCGAGCAGGGACCGGTCGATGCCGACGGGGGAGAGGTGTGCGGACATGCCGCCCACGATCCGGGCGCCCGCACCCCGGCGGCATGAGGCCCAGACCCCGTCCCGGTCCCTCCCGTCCGGTCCCACCCCGCCCGGTCAGGTCCCATCCCCGCAGGGCCCGGTCCCATCCCCGCACGGCCCGGTCACCCAGAGCGACCGATGGTGACTGGTAGTGTCGATCCGTGGACGAAGAAGACCGCACCATTCCCCGGGTCTTGATCGTCGACGACCACCCCCTGTTCCGCGAGGGGCTCCGGGCCGCCCTGGAGAGCACCCGGGGCGCGGTCGTCGTCGCCGAGGCCGAGACCGGCGGCGAGGTCCCGGACGCGGTGGACCGGCACCGGCCGGACGTGGTCGTGATGGACCTCTCCCTGCCCGACGTCTCCGGGATCGAGGCCACGCGCCGCCTCGCCGGCACCCACCCCGGCCTGCCCGTCCTGATGCTCACCATGTCCGACGACGACGGCAGCCTGCTCGCCGCCCTCCAGGCGGGCGCCCGCGGCTACGTCGTCAAGGGCGCGGGCTCCGAGGAGGTGCTGCACGCCCTGCGCACGGTCGCGGCCGGCGGCGCCGTCATCGGCTCCGAGATCGCTGCCCGGCTCTCCGAACTCCTGGCCGGCGGCCGCCGCCGCGATGCCGGACAGCTCTTCCCCTCCCTCACCTCCCGAGAGGTGGAGGTGCTCGAACTCATCGCGCGGGGCCACGACAACCGGCGCATCGCCCGCGAACTGGTCCTGTCCGAGAAGACCGTCCGCAACCACATCACCCACGTCTTCGAGAAGCTCCAGGTCACCTCCCGCGCCGAGGCCGTGGCCCGGGCCCGGGACGCGGGCCTGGGCAACGACGCCGGCTGACCCCCGGCGCCCGCAACCGGGCCGCCCGGAAACCGGGACACCCGCCCCATGCGCCCGGGACCGGGCACGCACCAGGCTGGAAACCAACGCACCGAGCGGCCGGGGAGGCCGACATGCGCACAGCGAACCGGACCACCGCGAGCACGCCCCGCTCGGGGCCGGAGATGCTGCCCGCCTACGCCGTCTGCGTCCTCACCATGCTCGCCGCCATCACCTGGGGCATCGTCACCCTCACCCACATCGGCAACCCGGCGCTGCGCACCGTACGCCTCCACCTCGCCGCCGACCACGTGCTCGTCGGCCTCGGCATCGCCCTCACCGGCATGGTCTTCGCCGCCCGCCGCACCGCCCGGGTCCTCGGGTGGCTCATGCTCTGCTCCGGCTGCGCGCTCACCCTCGCCCAGGTGGTGCCGCAGACTGCCGTGGTGCACGGAGCCGGACCGCGCGTGCTCACCGCCGTGTTCGTCCTGGTCATGGTCGCCTTCACCCTGATCAACGTCATCATCTACCCGATGCCGCTGTGGCTGCCCACCGGCCGCTTCCCCCGGTGGGGCGCGCCCTACGTGGCGTTCACCGCCCTCTTCAGCGCCGCCCAGCAGTACTACGTCTTCACCCGCCCCGGCTTCGTCTACTACGGCGTCGAGACCCCCATCTCCGGCCCCGGATGGGCCGGCCTGGAACGCCTGCTGACGCCGTGGATGGAGACGGCTTCGCGCTGGGTACCGCCCTTCATCGCGGGCGTCGGCATCCTCCTGATGGCCGTCCGCTGGCCGCGCACCGCCAAGTCCGACCGCCCCTACGCGATCCTGGCGGTGCCGTACCTGCTGTGGCTCACGGTGATCGCCGTCAACCAGTACGGCGACCCCCCGATGGGCTTCGAGGTCGTCATCGTCTACCTCGCCGCCGCGTCCTGGCCGGCGACCGTCGGCTACGTCCACATCCGGGAGCGGACCTGGGCCCTGGACCGGGCGGGACGCCGCATCCTGACGGCCTTCGTCCTCACCTTCGGCCTGTTCATGGCCTACGCGGGCGGCGCCTTCGTCCTCGACTACTTCGCGCCCGGCTCCCTGACCCCCGAGTCCGGGCTGATGGCCTGCCTCACCCTCCTGGTGGGCTTCCTGCTGCGGCCCACCGCCCGATGGGCCGCCCGGCTCGTCGACCGCTACTACTACGGCGAACGCGCCCAGCCCTACCAGGCGGTGCGCGCCCTCGCCGACCGGCTCAGCCACGCCCTCGACCCCGGAGACATGCCCCGCCTGCTGTGCGACACGGTCGTGCACACCCTGCGGCTGCCCGCCGCCCGCCTGGTGATCAGCACCCGGCACGGGGAACGCGAACTGGCCCGCCTGGGCAGCCCCGGCAGCGGCGACGAGGCCTTCCCCCTGGTCCACCGGGACAACGCCATCGGCCACCTCTACGTCCCGCCGCGCGCCGGCGAACTCGCCCTCGACCAGCAGGACCGCGAGGCCGTGCGGATCCTGGCCGACCACAGCGCACCCGCCATCGCCTCCCTCCAGCTCTACGAGGAACTCCAGACGAGCCGCGGACAGATCGTCCTGGCCCGCGAGGAGGAGCGGCGCCGGCTGCGCCACGACCTCCACGACGGCCTCGGCCCCGCCCTGTCCGGGCTGCGCCTCCAGGTCGACGCGGCCCGCGCCGCCATACCGCCCGGCACCCGGGCCACCGACTCGCTGGCCGCCGTGTCCGAGGGCATCGGGCAGGCCATCGACGAACTGCGCCACATCACCGGCGGACTGGCCCCCGCCGCCCTGGACGGCGCCGACCTGCCCCGCGCCCTGCGCCAGCTCGCCGAACACCTGGGCCGGAACCTCCCCATCACCGTCAGCCTGGCCCCCGAGCCGTTCCCGGGCCTGCCGGCCGCCGTGGAGGTGGCCCTGTACCGGATCGCGGCGGAGGCCCTGAACAACGTCGTCCGCCACGCGCGGGCCGGCCACGCCCACGCGGCGGTGGTGCTCACCCCCGAGGCGGTGACGGTGGAGGTCACCGACAACGGGTCCGGCGTCCCCGCCGGCGCGCCCCGCGACGCCGGGCTGGGGCTGCGCTCGATGGCCGAGCGCGCCGAGGAGCTGGGCGGCACCTTCGACCTTGTCAGCTCCGGGACCGGGACCGTGGTCAGGGCCGTGCTCCCGCGCACGGCCGGGACCGGCACGGGACCCGGGGACCATGTGCCCGGGACAGGGGGCTCCGTACGTTGATGGTCCGAAGCCCGAACGGGCCCGGAGAACCAGAGGAAGAGGAACCATCATGTACGCGAAGATCGTGAAGCTCGCTCCGGTGGCACTGGTCACCGCCGGCCTGATCCTGGCCGGTCCGTCCGCACTGGCCGCCCCCCAGCAGCAGTCCGACGCCGTGTCGGTGCTGGAGCACAAGACCAGCGGCAAGAAGGGGCCCTACCCCAGCAAGTCGTCCTGTGAGGCGGCCGGCAAGGCGGGCCACTACAAGAGCTACCACTGCAAGCAGCACGACCACAAGTGGTGGCTCTACTACACCACGAAGTGACCGGAGGACAGCTCCTCCAGCCGGGCCCGGGACGCACGTCCCGGGCCCGGCGCTCTGCCGTGCGCCCCCGCGCCGGATCAGGTGCGGGGCGCGGGCGGCGCCGCCAGGGGCGCGTCGCCCAGCTGTACGAGCGTCAGCAGGACCAGCGCGTCCGTCCAGCCGAGGGGCACGACCGCCTTCGGGAGGCCCTGCGCGTCCACCGTCTCGGGGAGTTCGCCGAGCACGTTGCGCTGCGCCAGCACCCAGTCGAGCACCGCGGACCCCTTCGCCCGCTCGCCCGTCGACGACCAGGCGAGCGCGAAGAACGAGGTGCTCGCCGTCCAGGTGATGTTCCCCCACCGGGTGTCCGGGTCACTGCCCGGCACCAGACCGCCGTTGGGCCGCAGCAGCTCCCGGTAGGTGGTGTCGAGCGCCCCCGCGAGACCGGCCGGCGCCTCGTTGAACGGCGGCGCCATGAACGCCGCCGCGCTGTCGTGGCCGTGCAGCCCGTCCACCGTGCGCTGGTAGCCCAGCGGCGCGAACCGCTTGGCGATGCCCCGCTCCAGCCGGCCCGCCGCCTCCGTCCAGCGCGCGGCCTCCTGCCCGCGCCCGAGCCCCGCGGCCAGGTCGGCGGCCGCCCGCAGCCCGGACAGCAGCGGCGCCGCCGTGCCGATGTTCGCGGTGTCCGTGGGCAGTTCCCAGTAGTCCGGGGAGGCCGGCGGCAGCCCCTCCCCGTCCAGGGACGCCGCCGCGAAGTCGGCCGCCTTCAGGATCGCCGGGTACAGCACGCGCAGCCGCTCCGCCCGGTCCGCCGCGGGCGCCGTCCGGTACCACTGCCAGGTGGCCCAGGGCACCCAGCCGTTCGCGTCCAGCTGCCACTGCCGGGTGTCCGGCGGCCCCGAGCCGTCCAGCTTGGTGCGGGCCTCCCAGGTGCCGTCCGGCCGTTGCGTCCGCGCGTTGTACAGCAGGATCCGGTACGCCTCCTCGTCGTGCCCCGTGTGCGCGAACGCCGCCGCCGCGAAGGCGGAGTCCCGGGGCCAGGAGAAGTCCCAGAACGGGTACCAGGCCGCCGCCAGCGCCCCGTTCGGCCGCAGCAGCGCCCGCATCGACAGCAGCGCCCGCTCCGCGCCCTCGCGCCTGGCCCCGGCCGCCCCCGGCACCAGGCCCCGGGCCAGCCAGCGCCGGGACTCGGCGATCTGGGCCAGCGCGCCCGCGTCGCCCGCCTCGACCACCCGGGACTTCTCCGCACCCTCCGGCAGGTAGCGCCAGCGGCCCGAGGGCAGCACCAGGACGTTGCTGCCCTCCACGTAGCGGGCCCCGACGGCGAAGGCCGGGTCCACGGCCTCCACCGCCCGCCCGTTGGAGAGCAGGCCCGCCGTCCGGGCCGGCTTCATCGAAGCCGGGACGTAGCAGGCCTCGGCCTCCCCGCACCGCTCGGACCCGGCCGGGTTCACGTAGAACGCCAGCCGGCCCGAGCCCGGCTGCCAGCCGCCCCGCGCCTGGTCGTACTGGGCGGCCGCGGGGGAGCCGGCCGCGGCCGCCCGCGTGCCGTGCCAGGTCACCGCCCCGGCCTCGGCGGTGGTGGCCTGCGCGAACAGGTAGTACCGGGCGCCGGGCCGCAGCGCCGCCGCCAGCGGCACCTCCACCCAGCCCGTGCCCTGCCCGCCCAGGGCGGCCAGGTCCACGGCGGCCGAGGCGACCGCGGAGCCCGCGTCGTCCCGGGCGGTGCGCACCTGCACGCTCAGCCTCCCGGTCGAGGCCGTGCTGCCGATGAACAGCGAGACCCTGGAGAGCCGGTCGTCGTCCGTGCTGAACTCCTGGGCCGCCGCCCGCCCGGCGCTCCCCGTGCCCTTGATCCCGTACAGGGCCGCTTCGTGTCCGGCCTGCCCGTCGTAGCCCGCCCGCCCGTCGGGCGAGAAGGGTGGCCCGCCCGCGGCGACCGCCCCGTCCGCCGTCTGCAGCAGCGTGGCCAGCAGGGCGGTGGCCAGCAGGACGGACCGTGTGCGCATCACGCATTGCCTCCACTGTGATGAAGCGTCAATAAGCCCGGCAGAGCGCGTAAGCGGCGCCATTCATCCAATATCCCCGGCCGGGGCGTGACCGGGGGACGTGACCGCCCCTGCCGCGCCGGACACCCCGCAGCACCGCCCGGACGGTCCAACGCCCCGTCACCGGGCGGGGTAACGGCCCGCACACCACCGCCGCCTCACCCGTGCTCCACAGCCGCACCAGCGGAACACCACCGCACTCGAACACGCTCTCCCTGTCCAGCCACGCGCACCCATCGCGCACACCCGATCCGACCGGCACACGAGGCGCCGGGCCACACCCACGGGGGAAATGTGATCACTCGACGGACCGCACTCCGGGCAGGCGTCGCCGCCACGAGCATCGCCGGCACCGGCGGCATGCTGCTGCCCGTCGTGAACGCCGCCGGGACCGGCACGGCCGCCGCCACCGCGGGCGCCGCCGAGCTCGACCCCGTCGGCATAGCCAAGTTCACGCAGAAGATGCCGCTGCCCCCGGTCCTCCAGCCCTACCTGGACACGGGCACCACCAGCTACTACCGCATGACCCTGAAGGAAGCCACCAAGGAGATCGTGCCGGGCATCAGAACCCCGCTGCGCACCTTCAACGGCTCCTTCCCCGGCCCCGTCATCAAGGCCGAGTCGGGCCGGCGCGTCGTGATCAAGCAGACCAACTCCCTCGCCGTCCCCACCTCGATCCACCTCCACGGCGCCCACGTCCCGCAGGACAGCGACGGCGCCCCGATGGACCTGATCCCGGCCGGCGGCGGCACGAAGACGTACACATACCCCAACACCCAGCCCCACGCGAACCTGTGGTTCCACGACCACGCCCACCACATGGAGTCGGAGAACGTCTACCGCGGGCTGACCGGCACCTACATCCTCACCGACGACATCGAGCGCCGACTGCGCCTGCCCTCCGGCCAGTACGACGTCCCGATCGCGCTGCGCGACGCCCGCTTCCTGGAGAGCGGCGAACTCATCTACCAGATGGGTGACTTCATGAAGCGCAACGTCCTCATGGCCAACGGCAAGGCCTGGCCGTACTTCGAGGTCGCGGCCCGCAAGTACCGCTTCCGCCTCACCAACACCTCCAACCAGCGCTTCTTCGACCTGCACCTCGCCGACAACTCCGAGCTCGTGCAGATCGGCACGGACGGCGGCCTGCTCCCCGCCCCGCACCGCACCGACGTGGTCCGGATCAGCCCCGGCGAGCGCGCCGACGTGGTCATCGACTTCTCCCGCTACCCCGTCGGCACCGTCATCGAGCTGAACAACAAGGACTTCCCGCCGTTCGAGCCCGCGGCCGCGGTCAGCAAGGTCCTGCAGTTCCGGGTCACCCGCAAGGCCGCCGACCACAGCGTCATCCCCGACCGGCTGCGCACCCTGCCCCCGCTCGGCCCGGCCAGCGTCAACCGCGAGTTCGACATGAAGATGGACGAGGAGCCCGGCGGCACCGGCGCGTACATCAACGGCAAGACGTACGACATGGACCGGATCGACACCGAGATCGCCTACGGTGCCACCGAGATCTGGACCGTGACGAACAGCAACAAGCTCGCCCCGCACAACTTCCACATGCACCTCGTGCAGTTCCGGGTGCTGGAACGCAACGGCAAGCCCGTCACCTCCGGCCCCGAGACCGGCCTGAAGGACACCGTGCCGCTCAAGCCGGGCGAGACCGTCAAGGTCCAGGCCACCTTCGACGGCTACCGCGGCACCTACGTCTACCACTGCCACCTGTTCGACCACGGCGCCATGGGCATGATGGCCAACATGCGCATCTCCTGACGCCCCGCACGCCTTCCCCTCCCCCCTCCGCCCCGGCGGCCTCGTCCGGCCGCCGGGGCGGACCCGTCCCCGTTGCCGAACCGGTGCCGTGATCGTTTGACCGTCCGACGGGCGGGAACCACACGAGGCGGGTCGGCGGCATGCGGATGGGGCGCAGGACGGTACTGCGGGCGGCTTCGGCCGGGGCACTGGCGGCACTGGCCGGGACCGGGGCCGGGGCCGGGGCTCCGCCGGCGGCCGCCGGCCCGGCCGCCCCGGGCACCGGCGGCCGGGCCGTGCTGCGCTTCACCCGGGCCACCAACGGCGCGGCCACCGCCACCGCCGACGGCCGGCGCGTCATCGCCGAGGTGCAGAACGTCCTCTGGTCGCTGCCCCCGGACGGCTCGCCCGCCACCCCGCTCACCCCGCCCGACCTGGAACCCGGCCGGCCCGTGTTCTCCCCGGACGGCCGCCGCGTCGCCATGAGCGCCTACCGCGGCGGCACCTTCCACATCTGGGTGATGCGCGCCGACGGCACCGGCCTGCGCCGCCTCACCGACGGCCCCTTCGACCACCGCGCCCCCGCCTGGTCCCCCGACGGCCGCACCCTCGCCTTCTGCTCCGAACGCGGCGGCGACCCCGTCGCCGGCAGCCCGTACCGGATCTGGACCGTCTCCCTCGCCGACGGCGGCCTGCGCCGCCTCACCGGGGTGCCGGGACAGGCCGGCCCCGGCCAGGACGGGGCCTGGGAGGACCTCGACCCGGTCTTCTCACCCGACGGCACACGCGTCCTGTTCCTGCGCGCCGTCCCCGTCGGCGAGGCACTGCCCGCCCGCACCCTCGCCTCCGTCGCCGCCGACGGCAGCGGCCCCGTACGGACCGAACACACCGTCGCCGACGGCAGCCTGCTGGCCCCCGCCCTCTCCCCGTCCGGCCGCACCGCCTGGCTGTCCGCCGCCCCCGGACCCCGCAGGGCCGAGAAGCTCACCCTCCACGCCGACGGCCGCCCCGTCCCCCTCGACGGCGACCTCGCCCCCGTACCGCCGCGCTGGATCGGCGACGACCGGCTCCTGATCACCCTCGACGGCCGGTTCCGGGTGATCCGCCCGCACCGCGACGGCCCCGCCCGGGACATCCCCCTCGACGCCACCCTCGAAGTGCCCCGCCCCCGCTACCGGGTCAAGGAGTACGACCTCGAAGCCGACCGCCCCCGCCCCGTACGCGGCATCCACCTGCCCGCCCTCTCACCCGACGCCCGCAGCATCGCCTTCGCCGCGCTCGGCGCCCTGTGGACCTCCCCCGTCACCGGCGGAGCCCCGCGCCGCATCCTCCAGGCCCCCGCCACCGCCTACGTCCAGGGCCCGGTGTGGACCCCCGACGGACGCGCCCTGCTCTACACCGACGACCGCGACGGGCTGAACACCGTACGCCGCCGCGGACTCGCCGACGGCCTCGACAGCGTGCTCTCCCCGCCCGGCCGGGTCTACGGATCCCTCTCCCCGGACGGCACCCGGCTCGCCGCCCTCGACCTCGCCGGCCGGCTGATCGTCCGCGACCTCGCCACCGCCACCGACACCCCGCTCGCCACCGCCCTCGGCGGCGGGGGCCTGCCCAGCCCGCCCAGCTGGTCGCCCGACGGCCGCCACCTCGCCCTCTGCGACCGCAACCGGCTCAGCCGCCGCTTCCGCGAGGGCTACAACCTGATCCGGATCGTCGACACCGCCACCGGCTCCGCCCGCCTCCACGCCCTCGCCCCCCACACCTCCCTCTCCGACCGCTACGCCTGCGGCCCCGTCTGGTCGCCCGACGGCCGCCACCTGGCCTGCGTCGCCGAATCCGCCCTCTGGCTGCTGCCCGTCACCCCCGACGGCACCCCCGCCGGCCCCGCCCGCCGCCTCACCGACGAGCCCGCCGACCACCCCTCCTGGTCCGCCGACTCCCGCACCCTGCTCTACCAGTCCAACGCCCGGCTGCGGCTGCTCGCCCTCCGCCCCGACGGCACCCCGGACGGCGCACCCCGCACCGTCCCCGTCTCCCTGTCCTACCGCCGCCCCGCACCCGTCGACACCGTCGTCCACGCCGGACTCCTGTGGGACGCCACCGGCACCCCGCCCCGCGCCGACGTCGACCTGCTCGTCAGCGGCGGCCGCATCACCGCCGTCGAACCGCACCGCCCGCGCCGCCGGGCCGCCCGCACCGTCGACGCCTCCCGCGGCACCGTCCTGCCGGGGCTGTGGGACGCGCACGTCCACCCGTACCCGTACACCTACGGAGCCCGCCAGGGCGCCCTGCACCTGGCCTACGGCATCACCACCGCCGTCTCCCTCGGCGGCTCCGCCTACGAACAGGCCCGGCTGCGCGAGGACATCCGCGCCGGCCGCCTCGCCGCCCCCCGGCTGCTGGCCGGCGGGGAACTCCTCGACGGGTCCCGCGTCGCCTACAGCATGGGCCGCGCCCACCGCACCCACGCCGGACTCGCCCGCTCCCTGGCCCGCGCCGAAGCCCTGGACTGGGACTTCGTCAAGACCTACGTCCGCGCCCCCTACGCCTTCATGGAGGAGGCCGCCCGCTTCGCCCGCGAGGCGCTCGGCGTCCGCTCCGGCTCCCACCTGTGCGCCCCCGGCATCCAGTCCGGCCAGGACCTGACCACCCATCTGGTCGCCACCGAACGCGCCGAGTACGGCCACGGCGCGACCCCCGCCGGCCACACCCACCAGGACACCCTGGAGGTCTACACCCGCGGCGGCTTCGACCTCGTCGCCACCCCCTTCACCGCCCTGCCCCTGATCGGCGCCGACCCCTCGCTCGCCGCCGACCGGCGGGTCACCGCCATGATGCCGCCCTGGGACGCGGCCACCGTCAAGGCGGCCGCCGCCCGACCGCCGACCGCCGAGCAGTACACCGCCCTCGAACGGGAGATCGCCGTCTACCGCGCCGTCCTCGCGGGCGGCGGCCGCGTGGCCCTCGGCACCGACGCCCCGCTCACCCCCGTAGGCCTCCACCTCCACCTCGCCCTGCGCGCCCTCCACCGCCACGGCCTCACGCCCGCCGAGGCCCTCACCACCGCCACCCGCACCCCCGCCCGCGTCTACGGCGCCGACGCCCACCTCGGCACCGCCGAACCCGGCAAGCTCGCCGACCTCACCCTCGTCGACGGCGACCCCTTCACCGACTTCGCCGACCTGGTCCGCGTACGGGCCGTCCTGCGCGCCGGCACCCCGTACGCACGGGCCGACCTGGAAGCCGCCTACCCCGACCCCGCGACCGAGGCCCCCGAGCAGGCCTGGCGGCCCGTACTGCGCCAGCTGCACCGCGATTCCTGCTGCACCGCCCACCGGGTCAACGGGCTTTTCCTGTAGGGGGGTTACCCCCACCTTCCGGAAGCAGGCCTGCCGGATGGGTCGCCGGGGCGGGCTGAACGAGGCTTGCCCCATGACGAACTCCCGGAACAAGGCCCTCCTCCTCGCCCTCTCCGCCGCGGCCGCCGCCACCGCGGTCACCGCCGCCACCCTCCCCGCCCAGGCGGCCGCAGCCCCCCGCGCCGAGGCGCCCGCCCTCGACTGGCACCCCTGCGCCAAGCCGGGCGGCCCCGCCACCCAGGAGTGCGCCGACCTCCCCGTCCCCCTCGACTACGCCGACCCCGACGGCCCGCAGATCAAGGTGGCCGTCTCCCGGATCCGCAGCGACCGCCCCCAGGCCCGGCGCGGCACCCTCGTCGTCATCCCCGGCGGCCCGGGCGGCTCCGGCGTACAGCGCCTCACCCAGAAGGGCGCAGCCCTCCAGCAGCAGCTCGGCGGCACGTACGACCTCGTCGCCTTCGACCCGCGCGGCGTCGGCGGCTCCACCACCGCGAGCTGCGGACTCGCCCCCGAGGACCGCTACCTCACCGCCCTGCGCTCCTGGCCCGCCCCGGACGGCGACATCACCGAGAACCTCGCCCGCTCCCGCCGCACCGCCGAGGCCTGCGCCCGCAACGGCGGACCCGTGCTGCGCAGCTTCACCACCGCCAACCAGGTCCGCGACATGGACCGCCTCCGCGCCGCCCTCGGCGAACGCAGGCTCTCCGCCTGGGGAGTCTCGTACGGCACCTACGTGGGCGCCGTCTACGCCCAGACCTACCCCGGCCGCACCGACCGCTGGGTCCTCGACAGCAGCGGCGACCCCGACCCCAAGCGAGTCGCCCGCGGGTGGCTGGCCAACATGGCCCAGGGCTCCGACGACCGCTTCCCCGACTTCGCCGCCTGGGCCGCCCACCCCGACCGCGACAAGGACGGCCTGCGCCTCGCACAGCGCCCCGAGGACGTCGAACCCCTCCTGCTCTCCCTCTTCGCCTCCCTGGACCGCACCCCCCGCCCCTCCACCACCCCCGGCGTGCCCCTGACCGGCAACGGCCTGCGCCAGGCCCTGCAGAACACCCTCTACAGCGACTCCGCCTTCCCCGCCTTCGCCCGGCTCGCCGCCGCCCTGCGCGACCCGGCCCACACCCCCGCCCTGCCGCCGGAACTCGCCCGCCCCCTGCGCGACGAGGACGCCGCCCAGCTCGTCGCGGTCCTGTGCAACGACGTCGCCTGGCCCGGCGGTTCCCGGAGCGACCGGCAGCGCGCCGTCGACGAGGACCGGGCCCGCCACCCGCTGACCGCCGGCATGCCGGTCAACGTGCTCCCGTGCTCCTTCTGGAAGGACGCCCCCGAGGACAAGCCCACCAAGATCACCAACCACGGTCCCTCCGGCATCCTGATGATCCAGAGCCGCCGCGACCCCTCCACCCCCCACTCCAAGAGCCTCAAGATGCGCGAGGCCCTCGGGGACCGGGCCGTGCTCGTCACCGTCGAGCAGGGCGGCCACGGCGTCTACCTCGGCAACGGCAACGCCTGCGGCGACCGCACCGTCACCCGCTTCCTCACCACCGGCGAGCGCCCCGCCCGCGACACGAGCTGCCCGAACTGAGCCCCGCCGCCGCGCAGCGCGCGGGCTCACCCGTACGGCGGCACGATGGAACGTACAGCCCCTTCGTCCCCCCAGGGCCGTGGAGACCATCATGAGCACGCACAAGGTGGGGCCCGACACCACCGTCCTCGCCGACTGCCTGGAAGTCCCCGGAATCGGCTTCGTCCCCGTCAACGCCTTCGTCCTGCACGCCGCGGAACCCGTCGTCGTCGACACCGGCCTGGGCCTGCCCGACCGGGACTTCCTCGCCACCCTCGCCGGCGTGATCGACCCGGCCGACGTGCGCTGGATCTGGCTGACCCACCCCGACCGCGACCACACCGGCGGCCTCTTCGCCCTCCTGGACGCGGCACCCCGGGCCCGGGTGATCACCACCTTCCTCGGCGTCGGCGAGATGTCCACCGAGTGCCCGCTGCCCCTGGACCGGGTGTACCTGCTCAACCCCGGCCAGAGCCTGTCCGTCGGCGACCGCACGCTGCACGCCTTCAGGCCGCCGCTCTTCGACAACCCCGCCACCGTCGGCTTCTTCGACGACCGCACCGGCACCTGCTACAGCTCCGACTGCTTCGGCGCCCCGCTGCCCACCGCGGACCTCGCCACCTGCCCCGACGCGGCCGAAATCGACGCCGAGGACCTCAAGGCCGCCCAGCTCCTGTGGGCCAGCGTGGACAGCCCCTGGGCCCAGACCGTGGACCCGGACCGCTTCCTCGCCACCGCCGACCCGCTGCGCTCCGCCGACCCCGGCACCGTCCTCTCCACCCACCTGCCCCCGGCGACCGGCCTCACCCCCCGCCTCCTGGACACCCTCACCGCCGTCCCGGGACTCACCCCCTTCACCGGCCCCGACCAGGCCGCCCTGGAACAGATGCTCGCCGCCTTCGCCCCGGGCCCCCACTAGGCCGTGCGGTCTAACATCGCCGCATGACGGCAGCCCCCGGCCCCTCGCTCGCCACCGCCCAGCGGTCCATGGGCGACCCCGCCCTGCGCTACCCGCTGTGGCCGCCGCTGCCGCGCGGCTGCCCGCGTACGAGCACCCCGGAGACGGACTTCCCGCTGGAGGTCGACTACGCCTACGAGGACACCCCCGCCGGCCTCTTCACCGCCTCGCCCGCGAACGCCACCGCCCCCGGCGCCGGCCTGGAACGCTGGGCCCCGCTCCTGCCGCCGCTCGACGCACCCGGACTGGGGGAGGGCGGCACCCCGCTGCTCCCCTTCGGAGAGGGCCTCTGGATCAAGGACGAGTCCCGCAACCCCACCTGGAGCCACAAGGACCGGCTGAACCGCGTCACCGTCAGCGCCGCCGTCCACGAAGGCGCCCCGGGCATCGCCGTCGCCTCCTCCGGCAACCACGGCGCCTCCGCCGCCGCCTACGCCGCCCGGGCCGGACTGCGCTGCGCGGTCCTGGCCTCCGCCGACGCCCCGCCCGCCGTGGCCTCCTTCCTGCGGGCCTACGGGGCCGATGTCCTGCCCGTCCCGGTGGAACACCGCTGGCCGCTGCTGAACGAGATCCACGACCGCCTCGGCTACCACCCGGTCAGCAACCTGACCCGCACCCACACCGGCCACCCCTTCGGGTCCGAGGGCTACAAGACCATCGCCTACGAGATCCACGCCGACCTCGGCGTCCCCGCCGCCGTGTTCACCCCCGTCGGCTACGGGGAGCTCCTCCACGGCATCTGGAAGGGCTTCGCGGAACTGCGCCGCCTCGGCGTCACGGACACCGTCCCCCGCATGTTCGGCTGCGAACCGGCCGCCGGCGGCCCCCTCGCCCACGCCGTGCGCACCGGCGTCCCGGCCGCCGTGGTACCGGTCGGCCCGACCGACGCGTACGCCATCGACTGCGCGGCCGGCAGCCACCGCGCGGTGCGCGCGGTCCTCGACAGCGGCGGGGCGGCGCTGCTGGTCACGGACGCCGAACTGGCCCGCGCACAGACCCGTCTCGCCTCCCAGGGCGTCTGGGCGGAGCTGTCCGCGGCGGCCGGACTCGCCGGACTGCAGCAGCGGACCGCCGCCGGGGAGCGCTTCGACGGCCCGGTGGTGTGCGTGTCCACCTCCAGCGGGTTCAAGGGGCTCGGCGTGGGCGCGGAGCCCCTGGCGCCCGTCGAGCCCACCTGGGAGGCGGTCTCCCGGATCCTGCGCCGCTGAACCGCCTCCGTACGGGGGCCGGGCCGGACGTCCCCCGCGCGTCACACCACCGCCCGCCGGGGCGGTGGTTGACTGGCCGCATGCCGCTCGACTCCTACGGGGTGCTGTCGGGAACGCTGCACCGCCACTTCCGTGACACGCCGGACACCCAGGGGCACTGGTTCCACGTCAACCTCGAGGTGGACGCGCCCGCCGGCCGCTACCGGTGCGCGGTCGACGTGGACAGCAAACAGTCCGCCACCGGCGTCCAGTGGAAGGTGTTCACCCTGGCCGCCTCCGTCCTCGACCCGGTGCCCTCCCTGGACCCCGGCTACCACGAGCTCTCCATGAGCCCGGGCTCCGGCGCCCTCGACTACCAGCGCCACCCGGCCCTCCAGCACCGGCCCGGCTGCTCCTTCCCCGTCCGCCCGCCCGCCTGGCTCCGGGACCTGACGAACCGGCTGAACCCGCCCCGCCCCTGGATCTCGGGCTCCAACCTCGACGCGGCGCAGGCACTGGAACCCATCCTGCTGCCCGGCCGGGAGATCATGGTCTTCGGGGAGCCCTTCGACCACGGCCTCGGCATGCACAACGTCCACCAGAACCAGGGCGATCCGTACGGCAGCCAGTGGTGGGACGACAACGGCACCTGGCAGGACGGCGCGACCCTCACCCGCCGGCCCGACGGCCTGTACGACGTCTTCCTCAACAGGTTCTCCAGCCAGGCCGAAGTCACCGGCCCCGACGGCCACCCCGTCTGATGGCCGGGGAGCGCTTCGACACCTGGGCCGCCGGGGACGGCTACGAGCGCTACATGGGCCGGTGGAGCCGGCCGGTGGCCGAGGCCTTCGCGGACTCCCTCGGGGTCGGCCCCGGCGCCCGGTGGATCGACGCCGGATGCGGTACGGGCGCACTCGCCGGGGCGGTGGCGGCCCGCTGCCGGCCGCAGCTGGTGCTGGGCGTGGACCGCTCCGCCGCCTTCGTGGCGGCCGCCCGGGCCGGCGCCGCACCGGACGGGGCCCCCGGCCCGCTCTTCGCGGTGGCCGACGCGCAGGCGCTGCCGGTGCGCGACGGGGCCTTCGACGCCGCGGTGAGCGCCCTCGCGCTGAACTTCCTGCCGGATCCCGGCGCGGCCGTCGCGGAGGCGGCCCGGGCGGTGCGGCCGGGCGGCCTGGTCGCCGCGTACGTCTGGGACTACGCCGACGGCATGGGGTTCCTGGGGCACTTCTGGGACGCCGCCGTCGGCCTGGACCCGTCGGCGGCCGCGCTGGACGAGCGCCGCCGCTTCCCGCTGTGCCGGCCGGAGCCGCTGCGCACGCTGTGGGCGGACGCCGGGCTGGACGGGGTGGAGGTCGTCCCGGTCGAGGTGCCGACCGTGTTCACCGGCTTCGCGGACCTGTGGGAGCCCTTCCTGGCCGGGCAGGGCCCCGCGCCCGGCTACGTCGCCTCCCTGGCCCCCGCCGCGCGCGGCGGGCTGCGCGAAGCGCTCGCCCGCGCCCTGCCCGTCCGGGCCGACGGGTCGATCGCGCTGACCGCCCGCGCCTGGGCGGTCAGCGGCCGCCGAACAGGTCGCTGAAGGGGTCCGAGGCCTCGGCCCGGACGGCCGGGAGCTGCCGGTACAGGGCGCTGCCCGGGCACTCGGTGGCGAAGACGTCGCGGTGGCCGGAGACCCGCTCCACCGTCACCCGCTCCCCGGCCCTGAAGCGCCCGTTGTCGACGGAGGCGGTCAGCTCGACGGTGCCCGAGGGGCCGTGCCCGAACCGGCCGAGGGCCCAGGCGGCGAGCCGCGCGACGGCCGCCGTGGCCTCCGGCGGGGCCTCCACGTCGGTGTACCGGCCGATCACCGCGACCCCGACGGTGTCGAGGTTGAAGCCGAGGGTGTGCGCCCCGGTGACCGGCCGGCCGGAGCCGCCGGCCCGGCCCTCGAAGACCGTGCCGCACTTGTCGACCACGTAGTTGTAGCCGAGGTCCTTCCAGCCGTTGACCCGCTGGTGGAGGGCCTGCAGGCCGCGGACGACGGCGGGGGAGTCGGCGCAGTCGTAGTCGTTGCTCTGGGCGGTGTGGTGGACGAACACGGCCTTGACGTCCCTGCCGTACACGGCGGCCTCGCCGGGGCCCTCGGTGGCGCCCCAGCCCTCGCGCGGGACGATCCGGGGCCGGGAGCCGGCGGCCGTCCCGTAGGCCGCGGGCACGGGGGCGGCGGCCGGGCGGGGGTCCGGCCCCGGATCGACCAGGTCGAGGCGCAGCCCGGCCGGCAGTTCCCCGCCGGCGCCCGCCGCCCGCACCTGCACGGCGTCGGACGGCCCGGCCCACCACGGCTCCCCGCCCTCCACGACCGTCCACGGCGACCAGTGCCCGGAGCCGCGCTGCCGGGCGCGGACCCGGTACGTGCCCGCGCCCGCCCCGCCGGGGAGGTCGGCGGGGGCGGTGACGGCCAGCATGCTGAAGGGGGTCCGGGCGTCCGCGAGGACGGGGGCGCCGGCCGAGGTGAGGGTCACGGCGTGCGGCGGCGGGGGAGCGGCGGCCGGTTCCGCGCCGACCGCGGCCACGGTGACGAGGAGACAGCTCAGGGCGGCGGTGAGGGGTGTCAGCGGGAATCCGCGGGTGCGCAAGTCGGCTCTCTCCAGGATCCCCGGGCGACGGTGGACGCGAACCGGAACAGCGGCTGCTCCGACACGCCCCCGAACCGGTCCCGGGCCCCGAGGACACAAGGCGCCGGCCGGGCTGGAAGTGCCCGGCCGGCGCTCTGCGCACTTCGCTGACCGCCCCCTTCAACGAGCCCGCGGCCCGGGGGTCACGGCCTCCGGCCCGCGGGTTCCTGCGCTCCCGCCGCTCAGTTGGCCGCGTACACCCGTACCGCGAACTCCGCGATGTCCGCGTCGGAGAGGTTCTTGGCCAGGTTGGCCTCGGTGATCATGCCGACGAGGCGGCGGCCGCCTTCCACGTCGATGACGGGCAGCCGCTTGATCTGGTGGACCTCCATGGTGTCCAGCGCCTCCATGGCGTTGCTGTCGGCGTCGATCCAGTGCAGGTTGCCGGCCAGGTCGCCGGCCCGCATGGCCGCCGGGTCCTTGCCGTCGGCGCAGCACTTGATGACGATGTCACGGTCCGTGATCATCCCTTGGAGGCGTCCGTCCTCCCCGCAGATCGGCAGGCAGCCGACGTTCAGTTCGCGCATCATCTTGGCCGCGTCCTGCAGGGACTGGTCCTCGCGTACGCACTGCACGCCCTTGGTCATGATGTCCCGGGCCCGCAGGTTCCTGTCCATGGTTCCTCCTTCCGTGCCCTCCCCTACGAGCACAGCACGGATGGACCGGCGCTGCCCGCCGGGGGCGTCAGGGCCCGGGCCCGGAAAGATTCTTGACCGTTCGTTCCAGATCGTTTTATGATCTTCGACGTGGCAAGGACCAAGGAATTCGATCCGGACGCCGTGCTCCAGTCGGCCCTCGAGCTGTTCTGGCGGCGCGGCTACGAAGCGACGTCGGTGGCCGACCTCGTCGAACACCTCGGCATCGGACGGGCCAGCATCTACGCGACCTTCGGCAGCAAGCACGAGCTCTACCTGAAGGCGCTCGACCGCTACGCCGAGACGTTCGACCCGCTGCTGCTGGACCAGCTCTCCGCGCCGGGGCCCGCCCTGCCCGGCGTACGGGCCGTCGTGCGCCGCTTCGCCGCCGAGGCCGCGTCCCCGGCGGACCGGCTCAGCGGCTGCTTCATCACCAATACGGCGGCCGAGCTGGGCTCCCACGACGCCGCGGCCGCCCGCCGGGTCGGGGTGAGCTGGGACCGCTTCGAGACCCTGCTCCACTCGGCGCTCGTCCGCGCCCAGGGGCAGGGGGAGCTGGCCGGCGACCGGGACCCGCGGGCGCTGGCCCGGATGCTGCTGGTCCTGCTCCAGGGCGTCCGCGTCGTCGGCAAGGCCTCGGACGACCCCGCCCGCGTCCGGGACGCGGCGGAGCAGGCGCTGGCCCTGCTGGACTGAGGGCCCGCCGCCCGTACACCGACGTCACGCGCTTTCGCATGCCCGAATTCTGAACCGATCGTTCAAATATGGGGCCACCGGCCCTCGAAGGAGTCACCCGAGATGAACCGCTTCACCGGCAAGACCGTCCTGGTGACCGGCGCGGGCTCCGGCCTCGGCCGCGCCATCGCCCTCGCCTTCGCCGCCGAGGGCGCCTCCGTCGTGGCCGCCGGACGCACCGCCGCCACCCTGGAGGAGACGGTCGCCCTCGTCGAGGCGGCCGGCGGAACCGCCGCCGCCGTCCCCGCCGACGTGACCGACTCGGGCCGGCTGGAGGACCTCGTCCGCGAGACCGTCGCCCGCTTCGGCGGACTCGACGTCGCCGTCAACAACGCGGGCGTACTCCGCGGAGTGGGCCCCGTCGGCGACGTCAGCGAGGAGGACTGGGACGCGGTCCAGCGCACCAACGTCACCGGCGTCTGGCTGGCGATGAAGCACGAGATCGCGCACATGAGGCAGAACGGCGGAGGCGCCATCGTCAACATCTCCTCCAACCTGGGCGCGTACCTGCGGATCCCGAACGCCGCCGCCTACATCGCCTCCAAGGCCGCCGTCTCCGCCCTCACCCGGGCCGCCGCCCTCGACCACATCCACGAGGGCGTCCGCATCAACGCGGTCAGCCCCGGCGCCGCCGCCGGCCCCATGTCGCTGCTGCCCGGCGAGACCGAGGCCGGCCGCGCCGAGCGGATGAAGGCGGAGAACCCCCTCGGCCGCCTCGCGGAGGCCGAGGAGGTGGCCGCCGCCGTGCTCTACCTCGCCTCGCCCGCGGCCGGCTCGGTCGTCGGCACCGACCTCGTCATCGACAGCGGCTCCTCCGCCTGAACCCCGCCGCGGGCGGCCGGATCCGGCAGCGGCCGCCCCGCGCACGCGGCGTCCGCGTCCGGCATCCGGCCGTCGAGCAGGAAGTCCTCGACGTAGCGGTCCACGCAGGCGTTCCGCGACTGGTAGGCGCCGTGGTCGCCGCCGCCGACCGTGATCAGGCGCGACCCCGCGAGCCGTCCGTGGGCCCGCACGGCCCCCTCGTAGTGGGTGGCGGGGTCGTGCTCCGAGTTGAGCATCAGGACCGGCGGCAGGCCCCGGCCGGTCACCTCCACGCGCGGGGCGCCGGAGCGCGGCCAGGCGGCGCAGACCGAGGTGAAGGCCAGCTCCCGCGCGCCCGCCATGGGGTGGGTGCGGCTGTCCGCCTCGCTCCTGCGCACCCAGTACTCCGTGTCGCGGTTCCAGGGGGTGTCCTGGCAGACCACGGAGAAGAAGTCCGCGGCGAACCGGGCGTCCATCGGGTGCTTGAGCTTCTGCGCGAGGGCCCGCCGGGTCGCGGCCGGGGCGCTCGCCGGGTCCTCCAGGACGGCCAGGAGCGCCGCCAGGTCCGGGAAGCGGTCACCGCTGTAGATCATGCCGGTCGCCGCGGCGTCCAGGTGGTCGGGCAGGACGCGGGTGCCCTCCAGGTCGAGCGGGTGCTCGCGCAGCGAGGCGCGCAGCCGCTCGTAGGAGGCCTTGGCCTCGGCCGGGGTGCTGCCCCGGTGGTAGGTCGCGTCGTTCGCCGCCAGCCACGGCAGGAAGTCCTGCTCGAACCGGCGCTGGAAGCTCAACGGCTGCCCCGTCAGGAAGTCCTGCCAGCTGCCGCTGAAGTCGATGTTGCTGTCGAGCACCACCCGCTCGACCCGGCGCGGGAAGCGGGTCGCGTAGACGGCGCCGAGGCGGGTGGCGTAGGACGGGCCGTAGTACGACACCTGCCGGACGCCGAGCAGGGAACGGTACAGGTCCATGTCGTGCACGGCCTGGTCGGTGGTGATGTGGGGCAGCAGGCCGCCGGAGTTGCGCCGGCAGTCGCGTACGAAGTCCCGTGCGCGCTCCACGGTGCCGCGGACGGCCTCCTCCGAGCGGTCGCGCAGGTCACCGGGCGCGAACAGGGCGTCCACCTCGTCCTGCCCGGAGCAGACCACGTTCGTGCTCGCCCCCACGCCCCGCTGGTCGAAGCTCACGATGTCGTACGCGGCCGCCAGCTTCGGCGCGTACGAGGCCAGCCCCGCCGGCCGCCCCAGCCCCGAGGCCCCCGGGCCGCCGGCGGCCATCATCAGCACGCCGCGCCGGGCGGCGGGGTCCGTGGCGCGGTGCCGGGACACGGCCACCGTGAGGTCCGGCCCCCGGCCCGGGTGGTACCAGTCGCGCGGTACCGCCATCGAGGCGCACTCCAGCGGCCCCGAGTCGCAGGGCCGCCAGTCCAGGCGCTGGTCCGCGTACCGGGCCGGTATCGCGCGGGCCTCGGCCCCCGGCGCGGCGTGCGCGGGGGCGGCGGGCAGGGCCGCCACGGCGAGCAGTCCGCAGGCGGCGGCCGCGGCCCGGCGCGCGGTCTTCTTCAACAGGTCCATCTGGGTGGTCTCTTCCCCGTCGCGTTGATCGGTCGTGACGATCTTCCGCGTTTCCGGGGACCGGGACGATCTCCCCACCACCCGTGTCCGGGGTGGTGCTGGTGCCACCCCCGCCGTCAGGCGCGGCGGACCAGACGCGTCGTCAAGTGGTGCTGGAGGGGCTGGCCCACGGCCGCCATGTCGTGCACGACCGTCAGGCCCTCGCCGTCGAGGACGTAGTGGCGCCGGGTGCCGGTGACCTCCTTGGCCAGCGGGGTCAGCGAAACGTCCTTGGTCTCGATCTCGACCTCGATCTCCGGCCCGGCCGCGGCCCGGGCCGACACCCGCCCGGTGTACGTCTCGACGATGCCGGTCGGGTGGGCGAGCACCACCTCCAGCGAGGCGTCGGGCGTCACCCGCCACCACCCGGCCTCCCGGCCCGCAGGCCGTACCGGGGCGCCGTCGGCGTCGACCAGCCAGGCGCGTGCCTCGTAGCGCAGGAAGGGCCGGCCGTCGTGGCTGAAGGTGATCTCCTGCTCGTACCGGAAGTCCTGCTCCAGGGTCGGGTACTGGCCGCGCCCCCGCCCGTGCCAGCGTCCCAGCAGGGGGAGCACCGGAGCGAGCTGCGGATGCGGCTCGGGCCCCTCCCCGAGGACGTGGCTGTCGGGGTAGGGATTCTCCTGCGCCGGCTCGAACATGTTCACCTTGCCCGTTCTGTGGTCGTCCCCCGTGCGCGTGCAGCGTAGCCCGCGGCGCCCGGCCGCTCCCGCGCGGTCCGCCGACCGGACACGGCGGGGGCACTACGCGACGAACTCCTCGTCCCCGTACCGGACCTCGGCGGACTTCCAGTCGACGCCGAGCCGGGCCGTGAACTCCCGGGCGAGCGGCAGGTCCGCGAGCGGCGCGACGAGGATCAGCCGCCCGCCGAGGGCGACCGAGCCGCCGCCGAGCCGCTCCCGTGCCACGGGGTCGGCGAGCAGCGCGTCGCGCAGCCGGGTGGCGCTGACGCCGTCGGCCTGGATCTCGACGGCGTCGGTGTCCGGCGAGGTGCGCGGCAGGCAGCGGAACGTCAGCACGGACTCCTGCCGGTACTGCTTGCGGATGACGTCGGCGATGTGGTGCAGCCCGTTGGCGTCGACGCGGGCCACGTCGAACTCGCGCGAGCGCTCGTAGGTGGCCTGCTGCTCGTCCTCGGACCAGAACACCCCGTCGAGCAGGGTCGAGGACTCGGTGCGCGCCCCGTGCGAGCGGATGATCTCCCGGACCTCGCGGTCGAAGCGGTGCAGGCGGGTGCGGAGCCGGGGGTCGGCCGGGTCCGTGATGACGGCGGTGTTGTCGGTGGCGAAGATCTCCGCGGCCGGGCAGCCGCCCGTGCCGGAGGCGGGGGACAGGGCGGCGGCCTGGGCTGTGCCGGCCCCCGCCGATGCCAGTGCCAGGACCCCGACCGCCACCAGTGCGCGCAACCGCTTCATTCGTCAACTCCCTGCCTGTGGACGCGTGCTGCGGCGCTCCCGGGCCGCAGCGGGCCTCATCCTAGGAGCCGGGCGGTACCCCGCGGGGGCGTCGGCACCCCATATGGCGGATAGCGGACGGTGGCTACTTGGGCACGTCCCGCGTTAGGCAGCCGCCGTCACGGGTATGGCCCAGCGGGGGAGGGGGTGTGTGGTGCGGGGTGGTGCAGGCGGGGCGGCCCGGGGCGCGGCGGCGCTCGGATCGGCGGCGACCCTCGCCCTCGCCGCGTGGCTGGTCTGGCTCCTGCCCGGCCCGCAACTGGCCGCCGTGCTCGGCTTCGGCCCCGTGGACGGGGTCGTGACGATCACCGAGTGCTACGAGGCCGCCGACGCGGAGGGCTACGCCGCCGGCACCCAGTGCAAGGGCCGCTACACCCCCGTGCGCGGGGCGGCGGGCCCGCAGGAGGAGATCCTGCTGGAGACGGCCGCGGAGGAGCACCGGCCGGGCTCCGAGGTGGAGGTGCGCACCGCGCGCGGGAAGGCGTACGAACTGTCGGGCTTCGCCGTCGGCAACCTGGGCGTGGCGACCGGATGGCTCCTCGTCCCCTTCCTCGCCCTGGCGGCCTGGCTGGCGGCGTGCGCCCGGCGGGGCGGGGCCGTGGACGGGGGCGGGTTCGTGCTCGCGGCGCTGGCCGCGATGGTGGCCGTGGTCGTGCTGGGCGTGGCGGCCGGCCTCGTCGTCGGGCTCCTCACGGCCCTTTTCTGAGCCGCCGTACTTGCCGGCGGCGGGGGCCGCACGCTTTAATAAATGAACAGGCATTTATTAACGAGCTGGACGGAGGTGCGGTGATGGCGCGTCCCCGAGGGGTCGAAGACGCCGTGATCCTGCGGGCGACGGCCCGGGTCATGGGCCGCGTGGGACCCGCCGGGCTCACGCTCGCCGCCGTGGCCCGCGAGGTCGGGCTGGTGCCGGGGACCCTGGTACAGCGGTTCGGGTCCAAGCGCGGGCTGCTGCTGGCCCTCGCCGACCGGTCCGCCCAGGAGGCCGGCGAGCTGGCCGGGCGGGTGCGGGGGGACCACGACTGCGCGCTCGGGGCGCTGACCGCGCTCCTGGTGGGGACGGTGTCCGAGATGGCCACCCCGGAGAGCTTCGCCCACCACCTGGCGTTCCTGTGCGCCGACCTCACCGATCCCGAGCTCTACGAGCGGGCCCTCGCCGTGCACCGCGCCCGGACGCGGGCCGTCGCGGAGCTGCTGGCGGAGGCGGCCGCCACCGGCGAACTCCGCGCCGGGACGGACACCGCGGCACTGGCCCGCACCGTCCAGGCGGTCACCGCCGGCGCCGGCCTGACCTGGGCCCTCGACCGCGAGGGCACCCTCGGCGAGCGGATGCGGCACGAGCTCGGCACCGCACTCTCCCCGCACGTCCCGTCCCACCCCACCCACGACCAGGAGGAAGCGTGACGAAGGACATGCGCCCGCTCACCGGCAAGGTGGCACTGGTCGCCGGCGGCACCCGCGGCGGCGGCCGGGGCATCGCGGTCGAACTCGGAGCCGCCGGCGCGACGGTCTACGTCACCGGTCGCAGCAGCACCGGCGGACGCTCCGCCCTGGACCGCCCGGAGACGATCGAGGAGACCGCCGAGCGGGTCACCGCGGCGGGCGGCCTCGGCATCCCCGTGCGCACCGACCACAGCAGCCCCGAGGAGGTCCGGGCGCTCGTCGACCGGATCGCCGCCGAACAGGACGGACGGCTGGACGTCCTGGTCAACTCCGTCTGGGGCGGGGACCCGCTGACCGACTGGGAACACCCCCTGTGGGAACAGGACCTCGACACCGGCCTGAGGCTGCTGCGGCAGGCGGTGGAGACCCACATCGTCACCAGCAGGTACGCCCTCCCCCTGATGGTCGCCCGGGGGAGCGGGCTGGTCGTCGAGGTCACCGACGGCAACACCGCCCGCTACCGCGGCACGTTCTTCTACGACCTCGCCAAGTCCGCCGTCATCCGCCTCGCCGTCGCCCAGGCCGCCGAACTGCGGCCCCACGGCGTCGCGGCCGTGGCCGTCACCCCCGGCTTCCTGCGCTCGGAGGCCCTGCTGGAACACTTCGGCGTCACCGAGGAGAACTGGCGCGACGCGGCCGCCAAGGACCCGAACTTCGCCCACTCCGAGACCCCGGCCTACCTCGGCCGGGCCGTCGCCGCACTGGCCGCCGACCCCGACGTCATGGCCAAGTCCGGCCGCGCCCTGGCCACCTGGGGCCTGTACCGGGAGTACGGCTTCACCGACGCCGACGGCTCACAGCCGGACTTCGCCGCGCACTGGGCCGCGAACCTGGAGGAGGAGTACGGGCCCCTCGGCGACCCGCTCTGACCGGTGGAGCCGGCTACGCCGTGACGGCGAGGCCCTCGATCAGCTCCGCGCCCGGGAGCCGGGCGAACAGGGCGCCCGGGGCGATCAGCTTGCCGCGCCGGCGACCGCTGCCGACCAGGACGTACGGCATCTCGCCGACCGCCGCGTCCACCAGCAGCGGCCAGCCGGCCGGCAGGCCCAGCGGGGTGATCCCGCCGTACTCCATGCCGGTCAGCTCCACGGCCGTGTCCATCGGCGCGAAGGACACCTTGCGGGCCCCCAGGTGCCGCCGGACGACCCCGTTCACATCGGCCCGCGCCGCCGACGGCACCAGGCAGGCGGCCAGGGTGGTCTCGCCGCCCCGCTTGGCGGCGACCACCACGCAGTTCGCGGACGCCTCCAGCAGCCCGTGCCCGTAGTGCTCGACGAAGGCGGCCGTGTCCGCGATCGCCGGGTCGGTGTCCACGTAGACGATCTGCCGGGCCGAGGCCGGGTCCTCGCGGTGCCGGCCGCGGACCGCCTCGGCGACCGGGGCGACCAGCTCGGCCAGGCAGTCGGGTGCGGGGCGGGCGTCTTCGAAGGGTCCGATGGGGGCGCGCATGCCCGCACGTTAACAGGGTGCGCAGGTGCGAGCGCGTCGCACCTGGTCACGGCCGGTACGACGGCCGTAGCCGCAACGGGTTCCGTGTGCCAACGTAGGCCCCATGGACGGCAATCGGAGCAGCGGCCGGAGCACCTCCGCGCACCGGCACGGTCACGACCACGACCACCACCACGACCACGGTCACCACCACCACGACCACGTGCGGCGGCGCGGGCTGCGGCACCTGCTCACCCCCCACCGCCACGACTCCGGCGACAAGGTCGACGCGGCCATGGAGGCCTCCCGCGAAGGCATGCGCACGCTGTGGACCTCCCTCGCGGTGCTCGGCGCGACCGCCGCCGCCCAAGCCGTGATCACCGCCCTGTCCGGGTCGGTCGCGCTGCTCGGCGACACGGTCCACAACACCGCCGACGCCCTGACCGCCGTACCGCTCGGCATCGCCTTCGTCCTCGGCCGGCGCGCCGCCGACCGCCGCTACACCTACGGCTACGGCCGCGCCGAGGACCTGGCGGGCGTGCTCATCGTGCTGGCCGTCGCCGCCTCCGCCGCCCTCGCCGCCTGGACGGCCGTCGACCGGCTGCTGCACCCCCGCGAGGTCACCCACCTGTGGGCCGTCTGCGCCGCCGCGCTGACCGGCTTCGCCGGCAACGAATGGGTGGCCCGGCTGCGCATCCGCACCGGCCGGCGGATCGGTTCCGCCGCCCTGGTCGCCGACGGCCTGCACGCCCGCACCGACGGGTTCACCTCACTGGCCGTCCTGCTGGGCGCCGCGGGCTCCGCGGCCGGCCTCCCGGCCGCCGACCCCGTCGTCGGACTGCTGATCACCCTCGCCATCCTGCTGGTGCTCAAGGACGCCGCCCGCGAGGTCTGCCGCCGGCTGATGGACTCCGTCGACCCCGCCCTCGTGGACACCGCCGAGCACGCCCTGCGGCACGTCCCCGGGGTGCTCGGCGTCGGACAGCTGCGCATGCGGTGGATCGGCCACAGCCTGCGCGCCGAGGCCGACATCGTGGTCGGCGGCCACCTGACCGTCGTCCAGGCGCACGAACTCGCCGTCGCCGCCGAGCGCGCCCTGATCCGGGCGATCCCCAGGATGGCGGCCGCGACCGTCCACACCGACCACCCGGCCGCTGCCACGCACCTGGCTGCCTAGCCGCCCGCCTCCGTGCGGTGGACCAGGTCCGTGATCAGCCCGGCGATCGCGGGCCACAGCGCCCGCGGCAGGTCGTGGCCCATGCCGGGGAAGACCGCCAGCTCGGCGCCCGGGACGGCCCCCGCGGTGGCCCGGCCGCCGCTGACGTCGCACATCGGGTCGTCGGCGCCGTGAACCACCAGCGTGGGCACCCGCAGCGACCGCAGCCGCTCCGTACGGTCGCCCGACGCCACCGAGGCCACGGCCTGGCGGCCGACGCCGAGCGGGTCGTACGACCGGTCGAAGGCGCGGGCGGCGCGCTCGCGGACCGCCGCCTCGTCGAACGGGAACCCCGGGGAGCCCAGCACCCGCACGGCGTTCACCGTCCGGTCCACCACCTCCTCGCGGCTCCTCGGCGGCGGCCCCGCCAGCGTGCTCAGGGCCTTCGGGTCGGGCTGCCCCACCGCCGGGTCGCCCGTCGTGGACATCAGGGAGGCCAACGAGCGCACCCGGCCCGGGTGTTCGATCGCCATCGTCTGGGCGATCGCCCCTCCCAGCGACAGGCCGACGACATGGGCGCTGTCCAGCCCCAGCGCGTCCAGCAGCCCCACCGCGTCCCCGGCCATGTCGGACAGGGAGTACGAGGCGGACGACAGGTCGCCGGCGAGCGCCGCCGGCACGTCGGGCAGCGGCGCGTCGGGGAAGTGGGTGGACAGGCCCGCGTCGCGGTTGTCGAACCGGATCAGCTGCACGCCCCGCGCCGTCAGCTCCGCGCAGAAGCCGTCGGGCCAGCCGTGCATCTGGAGGGCGATGCCCATGACCAGCAGCACCGGCGGAGCCCCACCGTCCCCCCACCGCTCGTAGGCCACCTCGATGCCCGCCGGTCCCACGCCCACGGCCTTTTCCTCGCTCACCGTCACGCCGTCTCCTCCTGTGCAGGGGCAGACGCCGAACATACCGGGGGAGAGGGGAGATTGGCGCGACAGGCCATCACGCGGCGGTGTCCGCCTGCTGTACGGTCCGCGGCATGTTCGCCGGACTGCGCACGCCCGCCCCACCGGGCTGGAGCCGCTGGCTCGTCCCGCCCGCCGCCCTCTCCGTCCACCTCGCCATCGGCCAGGCCTACGCCTGGAGCGTCTTCAAACCGCCGCTGGAGACCTCGCTCGGGCTCTCCGGAACGGCGTCCGCCGTGCCGTTCCAGCTCGCGATCGTGATGCTCGGGCTCTCCGCCGCCTTCGGCGGCACCCTCGTCGAGCGGCACGGCCCGCGCTGGGCCATGACCGTGTCGGCCGCCTGCTTCACGTCCGGGTTCCTCGTCGCCTCCCTCGGCGCCGCCACCCGCCAGTACTGGATCGTGGTGATCGGCTACGGCTGCGTCGGCGGCATCGGCCTCGGGATCGGCTACATCTCGCCGGTCTCCACCCTCATCAAATGGTTCCCCGACAGGCCCGGCATGGCCACCGGCATCGCCATCATGGGCTTCGGCGGCGGCGCCCTGATCGCCGCGCCCTGGACGGCGCGGCTGCTGGACGCTTTCGGCCGCGACTCCTCGGGGATCTCCAGGACCTTCCTCGCCATGGGGGCCGGATACGCCGTCTTCATGGCCTTCGGGGTGCTGCTCGTGCGGCTCCCCCCACCCGGCTGGGCGCCGCCCGGCGCCCCGCCCGCGAGCGGGGACCGGCCGGCGTCCGGTCCCCGGGTGTCCGCCCGCGACGCGCTGCGCACCCCGCAGTTCTGGTGCCTGTGGGTCGTCCTGTGCACGAACGTCAGCGCGGGCATCGGCATCCTGGAGAAGGCCGCCCCGATGATCACGGACTTCTTCGCCGGCACACCGGCGCCGGTGTCCGCGGGAGCCGCGGCCGGGTTCGTCGGGCTGCTCTCCCTCGCCAACATGCTCGGCCGTTTCGTGTGGTCGTCGGCCTCGGACCTCGTCGGCCGCAAACGGGTCTACCGCCTCTACCTCGGTGCCGGTGCGCTGATGTACCTCCTCATCGCGCTGAGCGGAAACTCCTCGAAGACCCTGTTCATCGCCTGCGCGGCCGTCATCCTCTCCTTCTACGGCGGCGGATTCGCCACGGTCCCCGCCTACTTGAAGGACCTCTTCGGGGTCCACCAGGTCGGCGCCATCCACGGCCGGCTGCTGACCGCGTGGTCCCTGGCCGGCATCGTGGGCCCGCTGATCGTCAACGCCGTCGCGGACGCGGGCAAGACGGCCGGGCGGACCGGTACCGCCCTCTACGGGACCTCGTTCCTCATCATGATCGGCCTCCTGGCCGTCGGCTTCGTCGCCAACGAACTCGTACGGCCCGTGCACCCCCGGCACCACGCACCACCGGCCGCCGCCCCGTCGGCCGTTCCCGCCGTCCGCAAGGGAGCCGCCCCGTGACCGGCCGCCGCCGCGCGCTGTTCGTCGTCGCCTGGCTCTGGGTCGGGCTCCCCTTCGGCTACGGCATGTACGAACTCGCCCTGAAGATGCGCCAGTTGTTCACGGGCTGAGCCGCCGGCGGCCGGCGGCGGGGTGCCGGCGCGCGGGGGCCGGTCAGGACCGCTCCAGCAGGGCGGTGCCGAGCTCGGTCGCCGTGTAGTGCACCTCGCGCCGGTAGCGGTGGCCCGTGACGAGACCGGCGTCGCGCAGCACCGACAGGTGCTGGGACACCGCGCCGAGGCTGAGCCCGCTCAGGGCCGCCAGCTGAGTGGTGGTGCCGGGCGAACAGGTGAGGGCGAGGAGCCGGGCCCGGCTGCGGCCCAGCAGCCGGGCCAGCCCGTCCGCGCGGGTGCCCCGCCGCTCCCACAGGCCGCCCACCGCCCGGGAGGGGTAGACCAGCGCCGGGGGAGCGGCCCCGGTCCCGGCCAGCAGGTGGCAGCGCGCGGCGAACGCGCTGGGGGCCAGGACGATGCCCGTGCCGCCGAGGTCCGGCCCGGCCGGGGGCAGCTCCGCGGACACCAGCCGGTCGCCGGTCCAGTGCAGCGACGGGTGCAGGCGGGCGAACACCTCCTGGATGCCGTCCTCGGCGAGCTGCCGCGTCCGGTACGCGATGTCCGCCTCCAGCACGGCCCGGATCCGCGGCCAGTACGGCCGGACCGCCGCCTCCCACCAGGCCCGCAGCGCCCCGGCGAGCTCCGGCGCGGCCCCCATCGGGCCGAGTTCCTCCTCGAACTCGGCCAGCGGGCAGCGCGGCGGCGGAGTGGTGAACCCCGGGGAGGCGGCCGCCGCGCGCAGCGGCGCGATCCGCCCGGCGAGCGGGGGGTCCTCGCGCAGCGGCAACGCCGACTTGATCCACGGCAGATGGACCGCGTGGCGCCCCGGATCGGAGGTGGCCCGGAAGGCGGCCACGGTCTCCCACAGCGGCGAGACGGCGAACCTGATGCCGGTGACGTCGTGCACCCCGAACCGCACTTCACCCACGTGCCCACCCCCACCAGCCGGACCTTTTCGCACAGCCTAAAACATTGGCCCCGCCACCCCCGCGGCCGACATCTTCGCGGACATGAAGAACCGCCTTCCCCTCCCTGCCGATTTCCGCCGGCTCTGGACCGCCGACACCGTCAGCCAGGCCGGCTCCGCCGTGACCCTCCTCGCGCTGCCGCTCGTGGCCATCGGCGCCCTGGACGCCACCGCGTTCGAGGCCGGGCTGCTCGTGACGTGCGAGTACCTGGCCTTCCTGCTGATCGGGCTGCCCGCCGGCGCCTGGGTGGACCGGCTGCGCCACCGCCCCGTGATGATCGCGGGCGACCTGGGCCGCGCCGCACTGCTGCTGTCCGTCCCCGCGGCCGCCTGGCTGGACGTGCTGTCGCTGCCCCAGCTGTACGCCGTGGCCTTCGGGATGTCGGTGTGCACGGTCTTCTTCGACGTGGCCGCCCAGAGCGCGCTGCCCCGCCTGGTCGACGCGGACCGCCTCGCGGAAGCCAACGTCCGCCTGGAAGCCACCCGCAACGTGACCCAGGTCGGCGGGCCGGGCCTGGCCGGAGTCCTGGTCGGCGCGCTGACCGCGCCCGCGGCCCTCGCCGCCGACGCCGTCAGCTACCTGTTCTCGGCGTTCTTCGTCTCGCGGATCCGCCGCCCCGAGCCGCGGCCCGCGGCACGGGCCGGCGCGGGGCTGCGCGTCGAGATCGCCGAGGGGCTGCGCTTCGTCCTCGGCGACCGGACCCTGAGGGCGATCACCGCCGCCTCCGCCGTGTCCAACCTGTTCGGCACCGTCGGCGCCGCCATGCTGATGGTGCTGCTCGCGGGGGAGCTCGGGCTGTCCCCGCTGCTGTGCGCGGCGGTGTTCACCGTCGAGGCCCTGGGCGGCCTCCTCGGCAGCCTGCTCACCCTGCGCGTCGCCGCCCGGCTGGGCCAGGGCCGGGCGATGTGCGCCTCCGTGGCCGTCAGCGGCGTGCTGTGGCTGTCGGCCGTGCCCCTCTACCGGGACGACTGGCGGTTCGCGGCGGCCGTCGCCCTCCAGGGGCTGGGCTGGACCGCCTTCATGACCTTCAAGATCACCTCGGTCGCGTACCGGCAGCGGGTGTGCCCCGAGCCCCTGCTCGGCCGCACCGCCGCCACGTTCCGCTTCGTGGTGTGGGGCGCCATGCCCGTCGGCGCCCTGGCCGGCGGACTGCTGGGGCAGTGGCTCGGCGCCCGGCCGGCGATGTGGATCGGCGCCCTGGGGGAGCTCCTCGCCGTCCTCCCCCTCCTCCTCTCGCCCCTGCGGACCGTCCGCGACCTGCCGCCCGCACCCGCCGGCCCCGCCGCCCGGCCCCTCGTCAGCCCGTAGGAGGACCCCGATGCGCTACCACCACGTGGACGTCTTCACGTCCCGCCCCTACAGCGGCAACAGCCTCGCGGTGTTCCCCGACGCCGGAGCGCTGACCGCCGCCCAGATGCTGGCCGTCACCCGAGAACTGCGCCACTTCGAATCGGTGTTCCTCGTACGCGACCCCGCGCACCCCCGGACCTGCCGGGCCCGGGTCTTCGACCTCACCGGGGAACTCGGCTTCGCCGGCCACCCCCTCATCGGGGCGGCGAGCGTGCTGCACGCCCTGGACGCCCCCGGCACCGGCGCCGCGGACTGGACCCTGCGCCTGAACGCGCGCACCGTGCGGGTGACCACCCGCCGGCAGGGGCCGCGCCGGTACGCGGCCGTACTCGACCAGGGCCCCGCGGAGTTCCTCGGCCGCCACGAGGGCGCGCCGGCCGCCGACATCGCCTCCCGCTTCTCCCTGCGGGCCCGCGACCTGGACCCCGCGCTGCCCCCGGAGACCGTGTCGACCGGCCTGCGCTACCTGGTCCTCCCCGTACGCGGGGACGCCCTGGCACGGGCCCGGATCACCGCCCCGCTCGACGACGCGCTCGCCCGCCTCGGCGCCGACTACGCCTACCTCCTCGACGCCGGGGCGCGGGAGGGGCGGCACTGGACCAACGACGGCCTCCTGGAGGACGTGGCCACCGGCAGCGGGGCCGGCTGCGCGGCCGCGTACCTGCGCCGCCACGGCCGCATCGGCGACGCGGAGCCCGTACCGCTGCGCCAGGGCCGGTTCACCGGCCGCGCCGGCGAGATGACCGTCGCCGCGTACGGGAGCGGCACGGACGTCCGCGCCGTCGAGGTGGGCGGCCCCGTCGTCCTGCTCGGCGAGGGGACCCTGGCGGAGCTGCCCTGAGCGCCACCGCGACGGCGGCCGGGGGGCCGGGGCCGGCCGGATCAGCGCCGCTTGAGCTTCGCCCACACGGTTTCGAGGGCCGCGATGTCCGCGTCGTCGAGGCGGTCGTCGAAGACCTCCCGCAGGGCCTCCCGGCGGGTCGCGTCCGCCTCGGCGAAGGCGCGGCGGCCCTCGGCCGTGAGGTGTACGCACACGGAGCGGGCGTCGGTGGGGGAGGGGACCCGGGCGACCAGGCCCCGGGCCTGCAGCTGGTCCACGACGCGGGAGACCTGGCTGCGGCTGAGGAGGGTCTTGGCGCCCAGCGCCGAGGCGGCGACCGGCTCGCTCTGGCCGTTCAGCCACAGCATCACCTCGAACCAGGACAGCGGCAGGCCGTGGGCCCGCGTCAGCTCCTGGTCGATGCGGGCGGAGAGGGTCGTGCCCGCCCAGATCAGCCCATAGAAGGCGTGGTCGCGGGCGGTGAGGTCACCCATGGTGAGGTCTGTGCGCGCCATACCGGCAGCCTAGCCGCTTGCGTGCGCGTACACGTAAATATATTGTGTGTGCACACACCTAATTCTCCCCTCATCCCCCGGAGCGCCCCGTGAGCACCACCGCCACCCCGAAGACCGTCCTGATCACCGGCACCTCCTCCGGCATCGGCCTCGCCGCCGCCGTCCTCGCCGCCCAGGCCGGCTGGCAGGTCGTCGCCACCATGCGCGACACCGCGAAGGCCGGCCCGCTGCGCCGGGCCGCGGCCGAGGCGGGGGTGGAGGACCTGGTCCAGGTCAAGCGGCTCGACGTGGTCGACCCCGCGTCCATCGACGCCTGCCTGGAGGAGCTGCTCGCCGAGCACGGGCGGCTCGACGCGGTGGTCAACAACGCCGGCGCCGGCCGGGTCGGGACGATCGAACAGGACACGGTCGAGGACGTCCGGGCCACCATGGAGGTCAACTTCTTCGGCGTCGTCCAGGTCACCCGCGCCGCGATGCCGCACCTGCGCGCCTCGCGCGGCCGCCTGATCACGGTCACCAGCGTCGGCGGTGTGATCGGCCAGCCCTTCAACGAGGCCTACTGCGCCGCCAAGTTCGCGGTCGAGGGCTTCATGGAGTCCCTCGCCCCGGTCGCCGCGACCGCCGGCGTCGCCGTCACCCTCGTCGAACCGGGCGCGGTGGCCAGCGAGTTCGTCAACTCCATCGGCGTGGACCTGCCCGCCATGCTCACCGCGGCCGGCCCCTACGCCCCGGCGCTGCGGACGTACGTCGAGCGCACGGTCAAGTCGTTCGCCGCGGCCCAGACCCCGGCCGAGGCGGCCGCGCCGATCACCGAGGCCCTGACCGCGGAGCGGCCCGCCTTCCGGGTCCAGACCTCCGACTGGGCCCGCGACTTCGCCGGCCTCAAGCTCGCCGACCTGGACGGCTCGGCCGTCCAGGCCATGACGGGGGCCTGGGTGGGCTGACACCCCGGCCCGGTCCGACTACCGCCGCCGGTCCGCCAGCACCTCGGACGACGCGTCCCGCTGGTGCGGGACCGGCGGGACGGCCGGCGGCTCCCCCGCCTCGTCCTGCCGGAGCGAGACCGTGCGCGCGGGCGCCGGGATCGAGATGCCCTCCGTCCGGTACCGCTGGTGCAGGCGCTTGATGAACTCGTGCTTGATCCGGTACTGGTCGCTGAACTCGCCCACGCCCAGGATCACCGTGAAATTGATCCTGGAGTCCCCGAAGGTGTGGAAGCGGACCGCGGCCTCGTGGTCCGGGACCCCGCCGGTGATGTCGGCCATCACGCTGTCGACGACGTCCAGGGTCACCCGCTCCACGTGCTCCAGGTCGCACTCGTAGCCGACCCCGACCTGCACCAGGATCGACAGCTTCTGCTCGGGCTGGCTGTAGTTGGTCATGTTCGTCCGCGCGAGCCGGCCGTTGGGGATGATCACCAGGTTGTTCGACAGGTTGCGCACCACGCTGTTGCGCCAGTTGATGTCGACGACGTACCCCTCCTCACCGCTGGTCAGACGGATGTAGTCACCCGGCTGGACGGTCTTCGAGGCGAGGATGTGCACCCCGGCGAAGAGGTTGGCGAGGGTGTCCTGCAGGGCCAGCGCGACCGCCAGACCGCCCACCCCCAGCGCGGTGACCAGCGGGGCGATGGACACCCCGAGGGTCTCCAGGGCCACCAGGACGCCCATCGTCAGCACCACGATCCTCGTGATGTTGACGAAGATCGTCGCCGACGCCGCGACGCCCGTACGGGACGCCGCCACCGACTGGACCAGACCCGCCACCACCCGCGCCGCGCTGAAGGTGGCGATGACGATGAGCACCGCCGTCAGCGACTGGTCGACCACGCCCCCGACCCGAGCGGTGAGCGGCAGCGCCGAGGCGGCCACCGCGGCGCCGGCGATCACGGCCGCCCAGGGGACGATCGTCCGCAGCGCGTCGACGATGATGTCGTCCCCGCTCCACCTGGTCCGGCTCGCGTGCTTGGCCAGCCACTTCATCAGCGCCCGCAGCACCAGGCCGGCCACGCCGCCGGTGGCCAGTGCGATGCCCGCCACCACCCAGTCGTGCAGGACGAGGTCCCGGGTCACCGCCCGGCCCCCGCGGCGTGGAGGGCGAGGGAACGGGCCGGACCCGGCCGCCGTATGTGCTGTGTCGTCACCTTGTCACCTGTCAGGTCGTGTTGTGCGCAGCCCCGTTGGAGCGGATGTACGCATTCCGAACGGAACTGTCATCCTGCCCCATGCCCCCGCCGCCCCCGCACCCGGACCCCGTCGTTCCGCCCGGCCTCCGGGGGAGCGGGCCGCGCCACCCCGTTCGGGCGACACGCGGTTGCTCCGCGTTGACGAACCGCTCACCTGACCGGCCCATGCCCCCGGCCTGTCGGAGCGGCCCGGGTGGCGGGGAGCGGTGGTATGTGCAGCGCGTGGAGAGGCGCCCGGCCCGGTCAACGGGCCACGGGGGCCCACGCAACCGTTCCCTCGCGCTCCCGCGGCGGTCCTCAGCGCCGGCGGGGAAGGAAGTCATGAACCTCAACGCTCAGAAGGTGTCACAACGGCCCCGGACCCGGTCCCGGATGCTGCTCGTCTCCATCGCCGCGGCCGCGGCCCTGTCCGGCCAGCTGGTGGCGACCGCCCCGGCGGCGTTCGCGGACGGGCCCAAGCCGTCGGCCCAGGACCAGCAGAGGAAGCCGGACAAGGGCAAGAAGGACGACCACAAGAAGAAGCCCGCGCAGTTCCCGCACGGGCTGCGGCAGTTCACCTACGACAACACCTTCACCGTGCCGGCGGGCGTCACGACCGTGTTCGTCCAGGCCTGGGGCGCCGGCGGTGGCGGCGGTGGCGGTGGCGGCGCGACCCTCGGCAGCAACGCCCGGCCCGGCGGCTCGGGCGGTGGCGGCGGTGCCGGCGGCTTCACCTGGTGCGTCCTCAACGTCCGCCCCCTGGCCGACTACGGTGTGGACGTCGGTTCCGCCGGTACTGCAGGCACCGCGGGTGCCGCCGCTCCCTCGACGACGACGAACGGCGGCGCGGGCGGTGCCGGCGGCACGGGTGCCAACACCACGGTGGTCGCCACGGCGACCAACACCACTCTGCTGACCGCGACCGGCGGTGTTGGCGGCGGTGGCGGCGGCGGCGCGACGGTCACCCCCACCGTTGCCGCGGGCGCCCCCGGCTCCGGCGGGGCGGGAGGCAACGGCGCGTGCTCCACGAGCAGCGTGAACCTCGCCGGCGGCGCCGGCACCACCGCCGGCGCCAGTGGCACCTCCCTGCCCGGTACCCCCGGCACGGGAGGTACCGCACCCGACGGGATCGTCGGCGTGCCCCCGGGCGCCGTCGACGGCGGTGACGGCGGCCCGGGCGGACGCGTCGCGGACAGCGCCGTCGCCCGGGGCGGCAGCGCCGGAGAGGCCGGCGGCGCCGGCTACGTCGTCATCTGGTGGTAGCGGCCGCACCCTGACCGCACGGACGGGAACACCCCGACCGCCCGCTCCCACGGCCCCCGCGGCCGAGGGGCGGGCGGTCGCCCGTCACGGCGCGGCCGTCAGGAACTCCCGCAGGTCGACGACCGCGTACTCCTCCTCCAGCACCGCGTCGACGATCCGCGGCAGGGCCTGCGCGTCGAGGACGACCCCGTCGCCCGCGCTGCTGCCCACGTGCATCTGCAGGATGGCCCCCGGGCCCAGGGCGCCCACCGCCCGGCGGACCACCTTGTCCACCGTCATCCCGCCGGCCGGCCCCAGGTAGCCGTTCGTGTCGTCGGTGAACTCGATCGCCGCGTACCCCAGGGCGTTGACGTCCGCCACCGCGTCCTCGGTCGTCGAGCTGTACGGGAACCGGAAGAACGGCAGCGGCTCGGCCCCGGACGCCGTACGGATCGCCGCGTCGGCGGTGCGCACCTCCCGCTCCCGCTCCGCCGTGCCGAGGTCGTCGAAGTACGGGTGGCTGTGCGAGTGGTTGCCGAGCCCGTGCCCGGCGGCGGCCATCGCCCGCACGGCCGCGGGACGGGCCTTCGCGAACAGGCCGGTGGGGAAGAAGGTGGCGGCCGCCTTCCGCCGCCGCAGCTCCGCCAGGACCGTGTCGAGACCGCTCTCGTCCCAGGCGGCGTTGAAGGTGAGCGCCACCACCCTCCGCGAGGTCGGCAGCCGCCGGACCTCCTGCCCCAGCAGCGACGCCGGCGGCCGCGGTCCCGCCGCCGCGGCGGCCACCGCACCCGCGGCGGGCACCAGACCCGCCGCCAGCAGCGCCGCCAGCGCGGCACGTCGTCCCACATCCACCACAGTCGCTCCCTCGGCCGGCGCACCGCACGGCGCGGCGCTGCCACGAGTGTGCGAGAGCGGCGGGCCGGGCACCGCGCAGCCGTGCCGGGCACCCGGGTGATCTCCGCCGGCCCCACCGCCGTGCCACGGTGCGCCCGGCCCCGGCAGCGGCGGGCGGCACCGTACAGTCCGCTTCGGGGGCCGCGTACCGGCAAGGGAGACAGCCGTGAACACCACCGACCAGGACCGCTTCCCGTCGGACCCGGCCCGCCCCCAGGACCGGGAACTCACCGGCCGGGCCTCGCTGCACGCCCTCGTGCTCTCCGGCTCCTCCCGGACCGGATCGGTCAACGCGCGCCTGGCCGCACTGGTCGCGAGCCTCGTGGTCCGGGCCGGCGCCACCGCCGAACCGGCCCTGCTCGGCGACTTCCCCATGCCGCTGTACGACGGCGACCTGGAGGCCGACGAGGGCGTACCGCCGGGGGCACTGGCCCTGCGCGAGCGGATCGAGGCCGCGCAGGCCCTGGTCATCGCCTCGCCCGAGTACAACGCCTCCGTCCCCGGCGTGGTCAAGAACGCCGTCGACTGGGTCTCCCGCGTCCGGCCGCAGCCCTTCAAGGACAAGCAGGTCCTGCTGGTGTCCGCCTCGCCCTCGATGGTCGGCGGCAACCGGGGCCTGTGGGCGCTGCGCGTCCCGCTGGAACACCTCGGGGCACGGGTCTACCCCGACATGTTCAGCCTGGCGGCGGCCCATCAGGAGTTCACCGAGGACGGCGCGCTGCGCGACCGGGGGCTCGGCGAGCGCCTCACCGCGACCGTCGAGTCCTTCCTCGACCTCGCCGAGGCCGACACCCGCTACCTGTGCCTCCAGCGCCGCTGGTACGAGTTCCTCGGCGACCGGACCGACGCGCCGGTCACCGCCCGCGCCCAGGACTGAGCCGCCGCACCGTCGCACACGCGCCCCACCCCGGCCGCCGGCACAGCCGCGGCCGGTGGGGCGCGTACCCGTGCGTGGGGGCGCGCGCTGGTGCCGAGGGGGCGCGCGGGGCGGCGGATGCCACTCTTCCGGAAGAAATCCGGGACCGGCTTGCACGATCGGGCGTGATTTCCGATGTGGTGGTGATGGGGGGCGCTTGCGCTCCACGGCTGTCGCACACGGGGGCAGGCAGCCGACCACCCCACACGCCACTTGGAAGGTTCCGCGCCGAAGTGAATGTTGCCGAGATTGTCGCCCTCGCGCTGATAGTCACCACCACGGTCCGTGTTTTCTCGAGCGATGTGACACCCACCGCCCCGGAGGGCGGCGACGAGCAACGGTGGGGGAGTGCATGAGCGAAGGCGAGTTCGACCCGGCGGGGGACCAGACGGTCTCCAGTGAACTGGCGGGCGTCCTGCCCGTGGAGTTCACCGCGTTCCACTCCCAGCAGCACCGAGCGTACCTGCGCTACGCCCACCTCCAGCTGGGCAACGCCAAGGACGCGCAGGAAGTCGTCGACGACGTGTTCACCTTCCTCCTGAAGGTGTGGCGCCAGGCCCTCAAGGAGGCGAGCCTGCACGGCTTCGCCTGGGCGGTCCTCCGCGAACACGTCGAACGCCGGCTGGCGGCCCTCGGCCGCCAGGTGGCCATGGTGGAGACGGCGTGGTTCTCGGCCCTGCGCCGCTCGTCACGAGAGCGCCTCGAACTGCTGGAGTCCAAACTCGGCCTGTACGCGGCCATCGCGGAGCTGTCCGAGCGGCAGTACGACGTGGTGCTGCTGGCGTTCCTGCTGGGCAACGACTCCGACACGGTCGCACGCATGATGGGGATCTCCCCCGCGACGGTCCGTTCGCACGTACGCGGCGCACGCCGAACCCTGTCCCGCAAGCTCGGGGTGGACTGGATCCCCGGAGAGGAGAAGGACCAGTGAGCGACATGCCCGCTGACCGTGACATGCCGCTGTGCGAACTGGACGCGGCCCTGCAGAACGCCGCGGTGCTCGCTGAGGAGTACGCGGGCTACGACGAGGGCGCGGCCCGGCGCCGCATCGCCCGCCGGATCGTGGCCGACCGGGCCCGATCCGCGATCGGCGGCGCCACCGGCCCGGACCAGCCCGCCCGCGGGCAGACCGGGCCCGCCGAACACGACGACCTGGTCCTCGACGCCGCCTGCCACGTGCGGGCGGCCCGCGTCCTGGACGACGTCACCTGGTCCCTCGTGGAGAGCCGGGACTTCGCGGAGCTGGCCCTGCACGCCGAATCCTGGCCGCACGGAGTGGACTCGGCCCTGCTGTTCGGCTGTCTGCTCCACCTGACGGACCGCACGGAGGGCGCCCGGTTCTGGTTCCAGTACGCGGCCGGGGCGGGCTCCCGCACCGCCGCGCAGTGCCTCTACCTCCACCACCTCTCCCGCGCGGAGGTCCGGACCGCGAGGCACTGGAAGCAGCAGGCCGGGACCCTGCCCGCCGAGGAGCACCTGCCCCACCTGCCGCAGATCCCCGAGGACCTCGAAGAGGCCCTGGCCGCCTCCGTGATCTGGACCTCCCCGCCCATCACCACCCAGGACCTCAGCTCGCTCACCAGCGGGCCCGGCCGGGCCGCGCGGCCGCCCTACCGGCTGCCCGCACGGCTGCGCCAGGCGGTCGCGGCGCGCCCCAACCACGAACACCCCGACCTGGGGGACGTGTTCACCCCCAGTCCACCGGTCGCCGTGGCCGTGGCCCACCACGCCCGCCTCAACCCCCTGCACCTGACCGGGGAGGCCAACGCGTGGGCGCTCGAAGCGCTCAAGCAGCCGCACCTGACGCACGCCGCCCGCAAGAGCCCCGAAGGCCGGCCGGCGTCCGTCGCCCTGGAATCCGTGCACCAGGCGCTGCGCGTCCTGGAGGTGGTCAACCGGTACTCGGGCGGAGTCAGCCTCACCCAGATCGCCCGGGAGACGAAACTGCCGCAACTGGTGATCGCCCGGGCCGTGGAACAGCTGGTCCGCGCCGGCCTGGCCGCCCCGACCGGGCCCGACGCCTACGTCGCCGGCAACGCCCTGACGCTCACCGACGCGGCGGGCGGCGACGGGCGCGGCCACCTCAGGGAAACCCTCGCCTGGGTGCGCGACGCCGTGGGCGCCGCCGTCTACGTGGCCCGCTACACCGACGGCGAGGTCTCCATCACCCAGTACGCCGACGGCCCCGGCACACCCGTCGTCGAGGAATGGGTCGACTTCAGGTCGGCCGCCCACGCCTCCGCCGTCGGCAAGGCCCTGCTCACCCAGCTCGACTACGACGACAGGAAGGACCACCTGGACCGCCACCGGATGTCCAAGTTCACCCCCCACACCATCGGCAGCGAGAAGGCCCTCTTCCACCAGCTCGACGCGCGCAGGCCGGGCGCCCCGCTGCTCGACCTCCAGGAGTACGCCCTCGGCACGGTGTGCGCGGCCGTCCCCATCACCTCGGGTCCGAACGCCGAATGCGTGGCCCTGTCCATCCCCGTCCCCGATCCAGGCCGGCTGAGGCAGGCCGCCCGGATCCTGCAGAGCGAGGCCGCCGCGGTCTTACTGGCCCTCATCGTGGCCGGCAGCGCCCAGCCCGCCCCGGCAGCGGTCCGCAGCGCACCCGCCGCCCCGGGACCCCAGTGGTTCCGGGACGCGGCGGCCGGCGCGGGGGCCCCGGCCGGACTGCACCGCCCCTTCCTCTCCACCACCGTCTAGCGACAACGGCCGGCCCCGACCCCGGGGCCGGCCTCCGCCACGGACGGCGTCACGCCTTCCGCCGGCCGAGACCGGCCGCGACCAGCAGGGCCGCCGCGATCACGAGGGCCGCGTCGATCCCCAGGACCAGCCGCACCCCGTCGAACAGGGCGTCCTGCGTGGTGGCCAGGACACCGAGCAGCGGGATGCCGACGGTCAGGCCGACCTGCTGGGTGGTGGTCACCAGACCGGTGGCGAGCCCCTGCTCCTCGTCCGGCACGCCGCTCGTCACGATCACCCCGTACGAGATGATCGCGCCGAGGTGTCCCATGCTGGCCACCGACACGGCCAGCGCCGCGAGCAGGGCCCCCGACTCCGCGCCCATGCCGAGCAGCACACCGGTGAAGGCGCCCTGGGCGAGCAAGGACCCGATCAGGACGCGGCGGGCGCCGAAGCGGCCGATGAACCGGGGGGCGTACGCGCCGGCGACGGCGGAGGTGACGCCCTGCACGCCGAAGACCAGCCCGGTCAGGAAGGAGGACAGCCGCAGCGTCTCCTGGAGGTAGAGGGTCAGCACGAAGACGACCGTCGACATCATCGAGAACGTCACCAGGCCGCCGATGTTGCCCCAGGCCACCGTGCGCCGCCCCAGCATCGGCAGCGAGACCAGCGGGGCGGGGGACTTCGACTCCACCACCACGAACGCGGCGAGCAGGACGAGCCCGGCAGCCAGGGCGGCGCGGACGTCGGTGCCGCCGAAGCCGCGCTCGGCGGCCGTCGACAGGGCGTAGATCAGGGCGAGGAGACCGCCGGTGACGGTGACGGCGCCCGGCACGTCGAGGCGCGGCCGCTCCGGGGTGCGCGACTCGGACAGCAGACCCGGCGCGAGGAAGAGGACGAGCAGCCCGGCGACCGCGAGCAGGCCCATCGTGGAACGCCAGCCGAGGGTGTCGGTCATGACACCGCCGAGCACCATGCCGACGGTGAAGCCCAGGGACAGCAGGGTGCCGGAGATGCCGAGCGCCTTGTCGCGCAGCGGGCCCTCGGGGAAGGTCGTGGTCAGCAGCGACATGCCGGTCGGCACGATGACGGCCGCCCCCAGGCCCTGCAGGGCGCGCCCGGCCAGGAAGGACGCCGGGTCCCAGGCGAAGGTGGCCAGCAGCGAAGCCGCGGTGAAGACCGCGAGGCCGGCCAGGAACAGCTTCTTGCGGCCGTACAGGTCGCCCATCCGGCTGAAGAGCAGCAGGAAGCCGCCGGAGGGCAGGGTGAACGCGGTCACCGCCCACTGGAGGCCGGACCGGCTCAGGCCCAGGTCCCTGCCGAGCGCGGGCAGCGCCACGTTCAGGACGGAGAAGTCGAGCGCCACCATGAACTGGGCGGCGCAGAGCACGAAGAGGACCAGCTTGGCCCGGCCGGTGAGCCGGGGCGTGTTCTCGGGCGCCGCCGTGTGCGGCCCGCTGACCGCGGGGGTCCGTGTGTCTGTCGTCATGGCCACCACCCTCGCGGCCCGGGAATGCCCGTGAAGAGTGGGAACTTATCCTGTTGGTGGCACCACCAGGGGGCCGAACAGGGGGAATTCGTGGCAACGCCGATCGACCAGCACCGCCGGACGGAGCTGCGGGAGTTCCTGATGAGCAGGCGCGCCCGGATCTCGCCGGGCGAGGCCGGGCTGCCGGACGGCGGGGCCCGCCGCCGTACGCCGGGGCTGCGCCGGGAGGAGGTCGCCGTGCTCGCGGGCGTCGGCGTGTCCTGGTACCAGTGGCTGGAACAGGGCCGCGATATCACCGTTTCCGGGCAGGTGCTGGACTCCGTGAGCCGGGTGCTGAAGCTGACCAGCGCCGAGCGGCGGCACCTGTACGTACTCGCCGGGCTCAACCCGCCCGTACTGCAGGTGGCCCCGGGGGACCGGGACAAGTGCGACGGCCTGCGGCGGCTGATCGACGCCTGGATGCCCTTCCCGGCACACATCATGGACACCTACTGGAACACCGTGATGTACAACGACGCGGCCGCGCTGGTCTTCGGGATGAGCCCGGAGGCCGTGCAGAACTGCCTGATCGCCTTCTTCACCGACCCGATCTACCGGGACCGTTCCCCGCAGTGGGACCGGGTCGCGTGCGATGTCGTGGCCCAGTTCCGGGCGGCCTGTTCGGAGCATCCCGGGGACGACGGGTTCCGGGCGGTGGTCGCGGAGGTGCTCGAACTCAGCCCGGAGTTCGCCGCGTTGTGGAACCGCCGCGACATCCGCCCCGGCGGCCAGCTGCAGAAGCAGATCCGGCACCCGGTCGTCGGCGTGCTGCACCTGGAGTCGACCCAGCTGCGGGTCCCCGCGCGGCCCGATCTGTCGATCGTGCTGCACACCCCGCTGCCGGGCAGGGACACCGCCGAGAAGCTGGAGTGGCTGGCCTCGCCCGAGGGGCGGCGCGGCCTGATGTACCCGGTGGCGGGCTGAGCGGCTCAAGCGCCGCCGGGGCCGAGGGAGCCGCGGGAGCCGAGGGCGGCCACCGCGCCGACCATGCGGTCCCAGAAGAGCTCCGTGTCCAGGGCCGTGCCGACCCGCGCGTTCACGGGCCGTCCCACGTACTGGTGGAGGTCCACGACCGTGGCGCCGCGGGTGTAGCGGCCCTGGAGCTCGACCACGACGTTGGCGTCGGCGCAGCCCACGATCGCCGGGTCGATCACCCGGGCCACCGCCACCGGGTCGTGCAGCGGCGGGTGGGGCATGCCCCACAGCCGGCGGTAGGCGGAGGCGAAGTAGGTCAGCAGCTCCACGCAGACCGAGCCGATCGGGGTGCCGAGGGCCTCGAAGCGGGCCAGCACCTCGGGGGTGGCCAGCGCCTGGTGGGTCACGTCGAGCCCGCACATGGTCACCGGTACGCCGCTGCCGAACACGACTGCGGCGGCCTCCGGGTCGGTGTAGACGTTGAACTCGGCCGCCGGCGTGCGGTTGCCCGGCCCCACCGAGCCTCCCATCAGCACGATCTCGCGGATGTGCGCGGCGCTCTCGGGATGGCGGGTCAGCAGCAGGGCGATGTTGGTCAGCGGGGCGGTGGGCACCAGGGTGACCGGCTCGGGGTGTCCGACGAGGATCCGGTGGATGAGGTCCACGGCGTGCTCGGGCACCACCTCCACCGTCGGCGGCGGGAAACTCGGTCCGTCCAGCCCCGATTCCCCGTGCACGTCGGCGGCGACGGCCAGCGGCTGGAGCAGCGGCCGGTCGCAGCCCGCGGCGACGGGCACGTCCGTGACGCCGGCGAGGGTCAGGACCCGGCGGGCGTTGAGGGTGGTCTTCTCCAGCGTCTGGTTCCCGGCGACGGTGGTGACGGCGAGGAGGTCGACGGCGGGATCCCCCGCCGCCAGCATGATCGCCAGGGCGTCGTCGTGTCCGGGGTCGCAGTCGATGATGATCGGAACGGGCACGCGCTGGACCTCCTCGTGGGCCTGGACGGCCCAGTCTGCCGCCGGAGGGCCGCGCGGGCCGCCCCTTACGAGCCAAAAGGCGGCCGGGTCGTGGCGGACTCCGCCCTCGGGCGCGCGGTGCGATGGTCGGACGAATGCCCCGGACGGGGGTCGTGTGCGGGGTGACGCGGCGGCGGCTGACGCGCCTGCGCCGATGGCCGCGGGGAGTGTGGAACGGTTCGTGCCGATCACGCACAGCAGCGATCGGAAGGACTCCCCATGCTCAGAACGGTGTTCACTGCCGGCGCGGCCGCCGCGCTCGCCGCTGCCGCCCTCACGCCCTCCGCGGGCGCCGCGCCCGCCCTGCCGTTCCCCGCGCCGCCGGGGCAGATCACCGTCGACGTGGTCCAGGTCAACGGCTCCGGCTGTCGCCCCGGCACCGCCAACGTCGCGGTCTCCCCGGACAACACCGCCTTCACGGTGACGTACAGCGAGTACCTCGCCCAGGTCGGCAAGGACGCCAAGGCGACCGACTTCCGCAAGAACTGCCAGCTCGGCCTCAGCGTGAACGTGCCCCAGGGCTACACCTACGCCATCGCCAAGGCGGACTACCGCGGCTTCGCCAGCCTCGCCCAGGGCGCGAGCGCCACCCAGAACGCCAGCTACTACTTCCAGGGCATGCAGCAGACGGCCTACCGGAGCCACACCCTGAACGGGCCGACCGAGGGCAACTGGCAGGTGTCGGACGCGGTGCCCGTCGAGGCCCTGGTCTTCCACCCCTGCGGGGCCAAGCGGAACCTGAACATCAACACCGAGCTGCGCGCCCAGGCCGGTTCCTCCGACACGGCGAACTCCACCAGCTTCGTCGCGATGGACTCCACCGACGGCAGCTTCAACACCGTGTACCACTTCTCCTGGAAGACGTGCCCGCAGCGGCGCTGACACCGGCGGGACGGCGCGGGGCCGCGCCCGGGATCCCCCCGGGCGCGGCCCCCGCGCATGTCCGGAGGCGGTGTGAAGAGATGCCATTGAGGGCGTTCGAGTGGGAATGCCCGCCCCCGGCAACCGAAAGCGGAGAGTGACGAGTCATGACGTTCAGTGATGACTCCACTACCGGGAGGTCCGATGAGCACCGTGAACACCGCACCGACGTACGGACTTTCCTCCGGGACGCCGCAGTGGGCGCTCGACCCGTACCGCTTCCCGGGCCTCCAGGACCTGGACGAGCCGGAGGCTCCCGCGGGGCCCGCCGAGGAGCGGTCCGAGGGCTTCCGCGCGGCCCCGCGCCGGCCCTGATCGGGAAGCGGAACCTCCGGTTACTCGCGAGGAAACCCACCCTTTGGCTATGGTGAGCGCCCTCCGGTCAACGGCCCCTTCGGATCCCATGCCCAGTCAGGGATCCGGATGGCGATCGAAGGATGTCCCGCCAATCCGGGACGCAATCTGCATCCAGAGCGACGTGCTGTCGGCAACACCGCCCGGCGTCGGCTCCGTGCGAGCCGGTCTGCGCTCGCCCCGCCACCCCGGGGCTGGAGCGCGGCGGTCCTCTCATTCACCTACCTCGCGAAGGCAAGGCAGAGATGGCAAGAGCCACCAGACAGTCCTCCCGGCAGTCCACCCGACAGGGCATACACCCCGTCGACGAACTCCTCCCGTTCCCCCAGCTCGCCCTGTACGGCTTCCAGCACGTGCTGGCGTTCTACGCGGCGGCGGTCATCGTCCCCGTCCTCCTCGGCAACGCGCTCGGACTCAGCCGCCAAGAGCTGGTCCACCTCGTCAACGCGGACCTCCTCACCTGCGGCATAGCCTCGATCGTCCAGGCCCTCGGCGTCTGGAAGGCCGGCGCCCGGCTCCCCCTCGTCCAGGGAGTCACCTTCACCGCGGTCTCACCCATGATCGCCATCGGCCTGGGCGCCGGCGGCGGCACCGCGGGCCTGCTCGTCGTCTACGGCGCGGTGATCACCGCCGGCATCGCCACCTTCGCCTTCGCCCCGCTCTTCAGCCGGCTGGTGAAGTACTTCCCGCCGGTCGTCATCGGCACGATCCTCACCATCATCGGCATCACCCTCATCCCCGTGGCCCTGCAGGACGCGGCGGGCGGCGCCCACCTCGTCGGCACGCCCGCATACGGGTCCGCGAAGAACCTCGCGTACGCGCTGGGCACCCTGCTCTTCATCCTCGCGCTGGTCCGTGTCGGCCGGCCCTTCCTCAGCAGCCTCGCCGTCCTCCTCGGACTCGTCGCCGGAACGGCCGTAGCCTGGCTCTTCGGGGACGTCGACTTCGGCGCCGTGGCCCAGGCCGACTGGATCGGGGTCACCACCCCCTTCCACTACGGCATGCCGCGCTTCGAACTGCTCCCGATCGCCGCGATGCTCGTCGTCATGCTGATCACGATGGTGGAGACCACCGGCGACGTCTACGCCATCGGGGAGATCACCCGCAAGAAGGTCGACGCCGACACGGTCGCGCGCGCCCTGCGCGCCGACGGCGTCGCGACGGTCCTCGGGGGGATCCTCAACTCCTTCCCCTACGTGGCCTTCGCGGAGAACATCGGCATCGTCCGGATGTCGAAGGTGATGAGCCGCTACGTCGTCGTCGCGGCCGGCGTGTTCATGGTCGTGCTCGGCCTGCTGCCGAAGGCGGGCAGCCTGGTCGCCTCCGTCCCGCACCCCGTGCTGGGCGGCGCGGCGGTGTCCATGTTCGGCATCGTCGCGGCCGTCGGCGTCCAGATCCTGGCCAAGGCCGACCTGCGGGAGGAGCGCAACACCCTGATCCTGGCGGTCAGTCTCGGCGCGGCGCTGCTGCCCACGACGGTCAGACCCTTCTTCGAGCGCATGCCCGACGACGTCCGGGCCGTACTCGACAGCGGGATCACGCTCGGCGCCCTCACCGCGATCCTGCTGAACCTGCTCTTCAACGTCTTCACGAGCCGCAGCACGATGGAGATCGACTGGGCCGACGTCGAACCCGACGCCGAGGACGACGGCCCGCCCGGGCCGCCCGCCTGGGCGCCGGCCCGCTGACGCGCGGGCGGGCCCGGAGAGGGGATCCGTTCCCCTCCCGGCCCGCCCGGGTGCCCCCGTTCCCGCGTCAGCCGCCCGCCGGGTGGCCGGGCGCTGCTTCGCCCTGGTCGCCGACCAGTTCCCAGAAGTGGTCGGTCAGGCGCCGCAGGTAGGCGGACCGCTCCGCGGCCGTCTCCTTCAGCCTGGCGTCGTCGTTGCGGGCGACCAGGTGCCCCATGTACCGCTCGGAGAAGGCGGCGAGCTCGCCGTGCATCGTCCGCAGCGCGTCGCCCACGCTCGTCGCGTCGACGGAGGCGATCTCCACCACGGGATCGACGTACGCCTTCCAGCGTCCGGCCACCGCCGACCGCAGGTGCCCCTCCAACTCCTCGGCGCGGCCCGTGACCGTGGTCAGCGCGCGCAGGGACAGCCCCAGTGCCTCCACCAGCACCCTGGTCTGCCGGGAGTCCCCGTGCCACTGCCCCGACGCCTCCGCGGCGCGGTACTCCGCGGGGTCCATGCCCAGCCGGTACGCCAGCCGCTCCACGCTCAGCCGGCGGGCCAGCCGGAACTCGGCGAGCGTCCTCGGCGCGGTCCCCATCAGGGTGGCGGCGTCGCACCACAGCACGTCGGCCAGGGCGAACAGGTGCTGGTCGGAAGGGACGTGGGAGCCCTGCTCCCACGCCGCGACCACGGCGGGATGGACCGGGCTCCCGCAGGCCGCCATGGCCTCGGCCACCTGAACCGTGCTCAGACCCATGCGGGCGCGGGCGGATCTGGCCCCGGCGGGGGAAAACGGAGTGCTGTACACGTACACGCCACCTCTGGGAAAGGGAAACGGAATGCTGAACGAACACCAGGAGCGGGCACAGTAACAGATGTACAGGTGGTTGTAACCGGCAATTCGCCTTTGTTTCAAAGGTATTGGCGGGCGATCTACCGAATGATCAACGACCGTGCGGAGTTTCTTCCAGTGGAACCGGAATCTTCTTTCCGGGATCCGTCGCAGGCAGTGCGGAGGCGAGGACGGCGGCCGCCAGGGCGAGCGCCGGCACCAGGAACAGCGCGGTGCGCAGGCTGCTGTGGGAGGCGAGGAGACCGATCAGCGGAGGTCCGGCGAGGAAGGCGAAGTAGCCGGTGGTGGACACCGTCGCCACGGCGGTCCCCGCCGAGGCCGCGGGGATCCGGCTCGCCCCGCCGACCACCAGCGGGAAGGACGCGGAGATCCCGAGTCCGACCGCGCAGAACGCCACCACCGAGGCCGCCGGATGCCCCGACAGCAGAGCCGCCAGCGCCCCCGCCGCGCTCAACAGGGCCCCCCAGCGCACGACGCGCACGGGACCGAACCGCCCGGCCGCCCGGTCACCGCCGAGCCGCCCGGCCGTCATGGCGAGCGCGAAGGCCGCGTACCCGGCACCCGCCGCACCGGGCCCCGCGCCCAGCGAGTCGGCCAGGTACACACTGCTCCAGTCGGTCATCACCCCCTCGACCAGCAGCACGCACAGGCCCAGCGCACTGAGCGGCAGCAACCGGCCGGCGCCCGGGCCGCCGTGCCCGCCGCCCCCGTCCCCGCGCGGAGGCGGCGGCGGGGGAGGGGCCGCCGGGTGCAGGGCGGCCACCGCCACCCCGGCAACGGCCACCCCCACGACCGCGGACACCGTGAACTGCGTACGCACCCCCACGCCACCGGCGGCCGCGGCGGTGCCGAGCAGCGCGCCCGCCAGCGCCCCGGCGCTGAACAGGCCGTGGAAGGAGGAGAGCCTCGCCCGCCCGGTGCGCCGCTCCAGGTCCACCGCGTGGGCGTTCATGGCCACGTCCAGCGCCCCGACCGACGCCCCCAGCACGGCCAGGCCCAGCACCAGTTCCGGCAGCGAGCCGGCCAGCCCGGGGAGCGCGATGGCGGGGGCGTACACGAGGGCGGCACAGCGGGCCACCGGCCGGCTGCCGAAGCGGTCCACCAGCAGACCGGCCGCGGGCATCGCCGGCACGGACCCCAGCGCCACCCCGAGCAGGGCCGTGCCGAGCCGGCCGTCGGACAGCCCGAGCTGCTCCTTCACCTGCGGGATGCGCGGGGCCCAGCTCGCCAGGACGATCCCGTTCAGGAAGAAGACCGCGTACAGGGCGGCCGCGCCCCTGCCGTTCGCGTCCCCGCCGTTCGCGTCCCCGCCCTTCGCGCCCCTGCCCTTCGCGGCGCTCACCGCGGCACGGTCAGGACCGGGAGGCGGATGCCCGTACCCTCCGGGACCAGGTCGTGCACCGAGGCGGCGGGATGGGAGGGCGCGCAGGTGAAGGCCTCCGCGTACCGGACGCCCGCCTCCAGGCCGCGCCGCGCCGCCTGCTGCCTGGTCAGGTCCAGGAAGTCGGCGCCCTTGCGCTCCTTGCGGGCGCTGTTCTGGCTGGCGTGCTCGGCCAGCATGGCCTCCTTCACCGCCATGGTCCCCGTGATGTCCACCCACAGGTCGGGGGTGCCCGCGCCGGTCCCCAGCAGGGTGTCCATGTGGAAGAGCGGAGGGACCCGGTCGGTGGCGGGGCTGCCGGTGGCGAGGCCGGGCTCGCGGGCCAGCAGCCGAGCCGCGCCGACGAGCCGGCTCACGGCGCGGTGGTCGGGGTGGTAGTCGTCGGGGTGGTGGGCGAGGACGACGTCCGGCCGGACCCGGCGCAGCACCTCGACGACCTGCCGGCGGGTGTCCGCCGTGTCGAAGAGGAAGCCGTCCGGCTGCCCCAGCCAGAGGAGTTCCGCGCCGAGCACGCCGACGGCCCGCCGCGCCTCCTCCTCGCGGACCGCGGCCGTCCGCGCGGGGGACAGGGTGCGCGAGCCCAGTTCGCCGTTGGTCGCGACGGCGACGGTGACCTCGGCCCCCTGCCGGGCGTAGTGGGCGAGCGTCCCCGCGCAGAACAGCTCGACGTCGTCGGGATGGGCCCCGAAGGCCAGGATGCGTACTGCTGTCACGCTCTGCTCCCCTACCGGTAGCGCCGGGCGGCGTCCGAGAGGACCCGCGCGAATCCGAGGACGCTGCTGTCGGTGAGGAAGCGCCGCAGCACGCGCTGGTGGCCGTTCCTGCCGAGCTCCTCCGCGTAACCGCGGTCCGACAGCAGCCGGTTGACCGCCTCCCCGAGGCCCCGCAGGTCGCGGGGGCCGGAGAGCAGCAGCCCCGTGGTGCCGTGCTCGACCTGTTGCCGGATGCCCCCGACGGGGGCGGCGACCACGGGCCGGCCCTTCCAGGCCGCCTCCGACACGGTCAGGCCGAATCCCTCGGCCAGGCTCTTCTGGATCACCACGGCCGAGCGGCGCTGGATGGCGTTGACGGTCAGCGCGTGCTCCGCCGGATTGGCCGTCGGCACCTGGACCAGGTGGACGCGCCGCCCCCGCGGACCCAGGCCCGCCCACACCTGGCGGCACTCGGCGAAGACCCGCTCGGCCTGCCGGTCGCCCGTGGTCTCCGGGCCGACCAGCAGCAGGTGGGCGTCGAAGGCCGGATCGACGTACTCGGCGAACCCCCGGATCACCCCGGGGATGTCCTTGACCCGGTCCCAGCGGCTGACCTGGGTGACCAGGGGCGCACCCGCCGGGGCCGGACCACCGCCGCGCACCACGCGCGCGGGCCGGCGCACCAGCAGGTCGGTCAGGTCGTACCGCCCGGGAGAGGCCCCGCGCTCCTCCTCGATCAGCCCGGCGGCGGCCAGCAGACGGGACGGATCGGTGCCCGGGTGCAGCGGGACGTTCTTGGGGGACAGCGGGTCGATCGACGGCGGGAGCAGGCGGTGGTCCACCGGCGGCAGTCCCGGGGGCAGGACTCCCGGGCAGGAGGTGATGTGGCAGTGCGCGCAGGAGATGTAGCGGTGCAGGAACTCCCATCCGCGGGCGGCGAGGTCCTCCCGCAGCGGCGTTCCGATGTGGGCCCGCCACAACACCGTGCAGCCCGCCGCGCGCAGATGGGGAATGAGCCCGGCCGTCTGGTGGTCGTGGACGACGACGATGGAACGCCGGTCCACCGCCGGGGCGAGCCGCGCCGCGTTCTCCGCGCAGACCCGCTCGTACATCCGGCGGCCCCGTTCCAGGTCCGCGGTGTCCGCCTCCGGGGGCACGCCGCACAACCGGTAGTACAGGGACTTGGTGAACGCACGGAACTCGGGCGGGCCGGCGAGGGTGGTCCAGCGGGTGGAAATGCCCCCGCCCGCCAGGTAGGGGAGATCGGCCCGCAGGAGTTCGGCGACGCCACCGCGGACCGGGTTGTCGCTGATGTGCCACACGGTGCGCCCGTCGAGGAGGTCGCGCACCCCGTGCAGGGTGTCCCGTACGGCCTCCGTGCGCTCGCTCCCCACGAACGGTTCGATCCACTCCAGCGGCGCGCCGGGCAGCTCCACCTCGGGCGCGGCCGCCGTCCGGGCGGGGGAGGGGTGCGTCCGGGGGCCCGGTAATCGCCTCCCGCGGGCCCCCGGGGCCCGTCCCGGCGGGCGCGACCCCAGCTGGACCGACAGTTTGTGCAACAGCGTGTTTCCATGGCGCAGACGTGTCACGGTATTCGCCTTCCCGGGAGTGTCGGGGCGGACGGTGGGGGGAAAGCCGCTCGACCCCTGGTGGAATTCCGGCCGCTCCGGCCTGTTGTGGCCGTGGGGAAATCGCCGCGTGGAGAAACGGCTGCGGGCGGCGGGGAAGTGATGATGTGTCGGCATATGGAGGAATCCGCAACGCCCCGTCCCGATCCTGGCACGAGGTCCACAGTCGCGACATGTGTTCCCGCACACGCGGTGAACGCGCGCACGCGCCCCCGGGGTCGCCCGTCCGGGGGACGGAAAGGCTCCCATCAGGGCGTTCTCCGCGAGCACGGCGGGCCGCCCGGCGGAAATCCCGGAAAACCGTTGACGAAGTATTGACGAGGACGCATCGGAAAAGCCGTGCGCCCTTCGTCTCCCGGACTCCTGCCGCACCCGGCGCGCCGCGGCAGGACGCTTCGCGCCGCATCGCGCACGGTCCCTTGCCGGTGCGCCCCCGGGGCTTACGATCTCGACGGACGGTCCCCTTCCGCGACCGCCGCTCCCCTCGCACCCCCCGCACCCCCCGTGGAGGTCAACCGTGTTCCGGACGGCCGAAGGACACCGCAGTCACCGTGACGGCGGTCACCACCACCCCTCCCGCCGGCGCACGCGCGCCCTGGCCGCCGCTGCCGCCGCCGCGGGCCTGTTCCTCGCCGTGGGCTGCTCCTCGGGCGACGAGGGGCCGGGGGAGGCGGCGGGGGGCGTGAAGGTCGTCGAGAAGGGCAAGCTGACCACCTGCACCCACCTGCCCTACCCGCCGTTCCAGTTCGAGCAGAACGGCAAGGTCGTCGGCTTCGACGTCGCCCTGATCGACCTCGTCGCGAAGAAGCTCGAAGTCGAACAGAAGGTCCTCGACACTCCGTTCGAGAACTTCAAGACGGGTGCCTTCCTCAACTCCGGCCAGTGCGACCTCGCCGCGGCCGGCATGACCATCACCGACGAGCGCAAGAAGAACGTCGACTTCTCCGTCCCCTACTTCGACGCGACCCAGGCCCTGCTGGCGACGAAGAAGAGCGGCATCACCTCCCTCGCCGACCTCAAGGCCAAGAACAAGAAGCTGGGCGCGCAGGCGGAGACCACCGGCGAGAGCTACGCCAAGGCCCAGGGCTTCAACCCGGTCGCCTTCGAGAGCTCGGACGCGGTGCTCAACGGACTGCGCACCGGCCAGGTCGACGCGGTCGTCATCGACTACCCGGTCGTCCAAGGCTGGCTCAAGGACCCGAAGAACTCCGCCGAGTTCGTCCTCGGACAGAACATCGAGACCGGCGAGAAGTACGGCTTCTCGGTGAAGAAGGGCAACACCGCCCTCCTCGCCGCGATCGACAAGGCGGTCACCGACGCCAAGGCCGACGGCACGTACAAGAAGATCTACGAACAGTGGATCGGCCCGCTGCCCCAGGCGACGTCGTGACCTCACGGCTCACCCGGCGGCAGCGGCGCCGCGTCTGGCAGGGCGTCCAGTACGCGGTCTTCGTCGCCGTCCTGGTCCTGGTCGGCGTACTCGCCGACTGGGGCCGGCTGCAGAACCAGTTCGCGCAGGCGGACCTGGCGGCCAGGCTCTTCCCCGAGATCATCACCGTCGCCCTGCGGAACACGGTGGTGTACACCCTCTCCGGCTTCCTGTTCGGGCTGGTGCTCGGCCTGGTCATCGCCCTGATGAGGCTGTCCTCGGTGGCCCCGTACCGCTGGGTCGCGAGCGTCTACATCGAGCTGTTCCGGGGCCTGCCCGCCCTGCTCATCTTCATCTTCGTCGGCGTGGCGGTCCCCCTGGCCTTCCCCGGCACGGCCATCCCCGGCGGCGTCTACGGGAAGGTCGCGCTCGGCCTCGGCCTGGTCGCCGCCGCCTACATGGCGGAGACCATCCGCGCCGGCATCCAGGCCGTCCCCAAGGGGCAGATGGAAGCGGCCCGCTCACTCGGCTTCTCGCACGGCCGGGCCATGGTGTCGGTGGTCATCCCCCAGGCGTTCCGCATCGTCATCCCCCCGCTCACCAACGAACTGGTCCTCCTCTTCAAGGACTCCTCACTGGTGCTCTTCCTCGGCGTGACGCTGGAGGAGCGGGAGCTGACCAAGTTCGGCCGGGACCTCGCCAGCGAGACCGCGAACTCCACCCCCATCCTCGTCGCGGGCCTGTGCTACCTCCTCGTGACCGTGCCGCTGAGCTTCGTGGTGCGCCGGCTAGAGGCCCGCGCCGACAAGGCCACGTGAGGAACCGATGCCACAGACGACGGGAACGGGGCACACGATGGGCGGCGACCGTCCGGAGATCGAGATCCGCGGACTGCACAAGTCCTTCGGCGACAACCACGTCCTGCGGGGCATCGACCTCGACATCGGCCGCGGCGAGGTGGTGTGCGTCATCGGCCCCTCCGGCTCGGGCAAGTCCACCCTGCTGCGCTGCGTGAACCTGCTGGAGGAGCCGACGAGGGGACGGGTCTTCGTCGGCGGTACGGAACTCACCGACCCCGACGTGGACATCGACGCCGCGCGCCGCCGCATCGGCATGGTCTTCCAGCAGTTCAACCTCTTCCCGCACATCAGCGTCACCGGCAACCTCACCCTCCCGCAGCGCAGGGTCCTGGGCACCGGCAAGGAGGAGGCCGCCGCCGTCGCCCGGGTCAACCTGGAGCGCGTCGGCCTCGCCGCGAAGGCCGACGCCTACCCGGCCCAGCTCTCCGGCGGCCAGCAGCAGCGCGTCGCCATCGCCCGCGCCCTGTCCATGGGCCCCGAGGTGATGCTCTTCGACGAGCCGACCTCGGCGCTCGACCCGGAACTCGTCGGCGAGGTCCTGTCGGTCATGCGCGTCCTGGCGGGGGAGGGGATGACCATGATGGTCGTCACCCACGAGATGAGCTTCGCCCGGGAGGTCGCCGACCGGGTCGTGTTCATGGACGGCGGCGTGATCGTCGAACAGGGGCCCGCGGAACAGGTCGTCACCCGCCCGCGGCACGAACGCACCCGCAACTTCCTCGACCGCGTCCTCGACCCGGCGGCGGTCGAGGCCCCGGCCGAGGCACCGGCCGACGGGGAAGCCCCGCCGGAGTCCTGAACCCCGGCCTGGTCGGCGGGCTGCGGGATCATCGCCCGGATGCCGTGTCGTCGCAGGTGGTGGCGGATCGCCCGGGACGAGTAGGCCTTGTCGGCCAGGACCACGTTCGGCGTGGTCCTGGGACGGCCGGTCCGCCGACGGACCCGTAAGGGGGCCATGACCTGCTCGAATGCGGCTCTTCCCGTTGCAACAAGGTGAGTTGGCCGGTGTCCGTGCTTGTGTGATTCAAACAGGTTTCCCGACCTGGCGCGCCCGTACCCCGATACTCGGCGTTTTGGATCACGTGCGGCTGCGCGACTGCGGTGGCGGGCCGCCGGGACGCGAAAGTGAGAAATCCGTGGACGGAAATGCGTCCAAGATGATCCGACTGCCTACATCGTTTCCCGCCAACCGCCGCCCGCAACGCCCCAGCCGGTGACTTCGGGCCTGACCGGGGGGAGCGCCCAGGGATCCAGGGTCCCGTCACAGAGCTCTGCCAGAAACTGGACCATCCCGCCCTGGTAGTGCCACCAGGGGCCGTTGCGGGAGCAGATGGTGACGGGCCAATGCTCCGGATCATCCCCAAGCACACTCCAGAAGAACTGGTCGCCCTCTTTGGAGGCCCCCCAGGACATCAAGCTCACCGAGACGAGCTCCGGCGGACGCAGCTCGGCGGGGTAATCGGAATCCCACCCCTTGTTTTCCTTGTCCGTCGCCCTGGCCCAGCCGTTCTCCTCTCCGGGCCAAGGAACGAAAACGCCCAGGAAGTCGTCCAGCTCGAAGGCCGGATACCACTCGGCGAGCGACTTGAAGTCGGACGGCAGCGCCGTTTCGAGGCCTTCCTCGACCGCACTCCAGTCGAAGGCAGCCGGTTGCTTCCGGCGGAGTTCCACGAGGTTGGGGACACTGCCTTCCAGTACGGCGATCGCCTCGTCCGGGCCGAGGATCCTGTGCAGGGGCTTCTGGGTTCCTATGAGCTCTTCCACGGACGCAGCCTGCCAGACGGCTCCGACAACCTCGTCGGCCGAGTGATCCGCTGGTTCGAGCCGTGCAGCAGCGACAAGACGCCACCGTCTACCGCGCCGGACTCCGCCGTGCTGCCATCCTCATCTGGTCAGCCAGCTGATCCGCAGGAAGAGGCCTAGGGGTCCGACCGCCGGAGCAGGTAGGCTCCGGCGGCCGAGACCAGGACCGCCATGCAGGCGATGAACACCAGCCCCGCGCCCTCCAGGCCGACCGGCTCGACCAGCACGCCCACCCCGATCACCGGCACCGAGATGCCCGCGTACGCCACCACGAACAGCATCGAGATCACCGCGGCGCGCCGGTCCGGCGGCGAGGCCGAAGCCACCACGGACAGTGCCCCGCGGAACGCCAGCCCCTGACCGGCCCCGCCCACCAGCGCGCTCAGCACCACCAGCGCCAGCAGGTCCCAGTACAGCGCGCCCGCCAGCAGCGCGAGCCCGGCCAGCAGCCCCGCACAGCCCAGCGGCAGCGACCGGCGCGCACCGACCCGGCCCACCGCCAGCTGCCCCGCCGTCGAGGCGAAGAAGGCCAGCGCGACGACCAGCCCGCTCACGGCCCGGTTGTGCACCCCCAGGGACTGCGCGAGGAACGCCGGGCTGACCGAGGTGAACACGCCGAACAGCGCGAACCCCACGAACGCGGCCATCGCCGCCGGCCCGAACACCGGCCGCACCGGCGGCGGCAGCCCGGGCCGCTGCGGCCGTACGGTGGCCAGGGACCGCCGCTGCCGGACGGTCTCCCCGAGCCCCAGCAGGACGGCGGCCGAGACCGCCACCAGGACGAGGTGCACCTCGAACGGCAGGTACAGCGGCCGGGGCGCGTACTGCGCGAGCAGTCCGGCCAGCAGCGGACCGCAGCCCAGCCCGCCCATGTTGGCGGCCGTCGCCACGAACGTGGCCCGGCCACCGCCGCCCGGCGGGGCCGACTCGATGACGTAGGCCGTGGCCGCCCCGGTGAACAGCCCGGCCGACAGCCCCGACAACAGCCGCCCCGCGTACAGCCACCCCACCCCGGTGGCGAGCAGGAAGCACCCGGCGCTCGCCGCCGCGAACCCCAGCCCCGCCAGCAGCACCGGCCGCCTGCCCACGGCGTCGGAGGCGTTGCCGGCCAGCAGCAGCACGCCGATGACCCCGAAGGCGTACACGGCGTACACCACGGTGACGGTCAGCTCGGAGAAGCCGAACTTCTCCTGGTAGAGGCCGTAGAGCGGGGTCGGCAGCGTGGTACCCGCCATGCACACGGCGAACACCGCCCCGCCGAGCACACACTGCCGCCAGCCCCGGCGCATCCGGTCCATGCCGCCGACGGTATCCCCGCGCCCCACCCCGGCCCCGCCCCGCGCGGCCGAATCGCCGGGACGTCGCCCACCCGCCACGCCACCGGAACGGGGTACGGGGTACGGGACATGATGGTCATGGACAAGCAGCGGCTCGCCGGGCCCTGGCCGGCCGGTCTCAGTCCCGGTCCGGTGCGTCACCCGCGCCGAGCCCCGCGTCCCGGGCGCGGACGACCGCCTCGGCCCGGGTGGTGACGCCGAGCTTCTCGAAGATGCGGGTCACGTGGTTGCGTACGGTCTTCTCCGCCAGGAACAGCTCGCGGGAGACGCGCCGGTTGTCGTAGCCGCGGGCGACCAGGTCGAGCACCTCGACCTCGCGCGCCGTCAGCGCGGGGAAGAGCCGTTCGGCGTCGCGCCGGCCGCCCCCGGTGGCGAGCACGGCGATCCGCGCGGCCACGTCCGGCCCGAACACCGCGCCCCCGGCGGCCACCGTGCGCACCGCGTGCAGCACCTCCTGCCGTCCGGCCCCCTTGAGCAGGTAGCCGCGGGCCCCGGCGTGCAGGGCCGCGAGGAGGGTGCCGTCGTCGTCCGCCATCGTCAGCACCAGCACCGACACGCCGGGGTGCTCCTCGGCGAGCCGGCGGGTGGCCTCCAGGCCCGAACCGTCGGGCAGCGACAGGTCCATCACCACCACCTGCGGCCGCCCCTCCTCGACCGCGCCCGCCAGCCCGGCGAGCGTCTCGGCCTCGCCCACCACCACGACGTCCTCGGCGCTCTCCAGCGCCGAGCGCAGCCCCGTGCGGAACAGCGGATGGTCCTCCACGAGCACCACGCGGACCGGGGTCGACCCGGACCCGGACCCGGACCCGGACCCGGACCCGGGCCCGGACTCGGACTTGGACTCCATGGCCCCACTATGGGCGAGGGACGGGCACGGGCGTCGGCAACCCGGACCGCTCGGCGCGGCTCCGGCCCGCCCCCGCCCGTCAGCCGTGCCTCACCAGGGCCGCACCAGGGCGGGCGTCTCCCCGGCCCGGTCGCTGACGCCCCGGCCGACGACGGCCACCGAGGTCACCGCCGTGCCGGCCTTCCCCCAGGCGCTGTCCTCCAGGAGCACGGTCCGCTCGCCCAGCAGGCGCAGGCTGCTCCTGTCGAAGATCCACTCCGTCCGCTCGCCGTCGTGGACCCGGGCGACGGCCACCCCCGTGCGCCCCGCCGCGTCGGTGGCCTCGGGCACCAGCACCACCCCCGGGATACGGGCCGCCGCGCGGTACAGGGCGGCGCTCACCCCGGGCGGGGCCTCCATCCGGCGCAGCAGGTCGCCGATGGCGACGAACGCCTCCTGGTCGGGGCCGGTGGTGGAGCCCGAACCCGGCCCGTGGTTCAGGCGGGTGTCGGCGTAGATCACCTCCAGGAGCCTTCCGGGGTCGGTGGGGAGGGATTCGAGGAAGCGGTAGGTGGGGCCGTTGAGGGTGGCCCTGCGCTCGCCGTCCGAGCGCAGCGTCCTCGTGCCGCGGGCGGTCCGCTCGACGGGGTCGGCCGAGCCGTCGACCGACAGCCAGCGTTCCGCGGACCCGTCCGTGCGCGAGGCCTCCATCGCCCCGCCCGGCACCTCGGAGAGCGCCGTGCTGTGCCCGGTCGTGCGCGTGTACAGGAACTGGCCGTCCCGGACGGCCGGTGCGGGCGCCTCCTGGGCGGTCAGCGCCACCCGGTCCAGCAGCCGCACGGCCGCCGGATCGGGCGGCGCGGCGGCGGGCGGCCCGGCGGGGCCGGTGGCGCCGAGGGCGACGGCCAGGGTGACGGCGCAGGTCGCGGCCCCCGCCGCGAGGAGGAGCGCGGTGCGCCGCCGGGTCCGCGCGGGGGCGGGCGAGGCGTGCGCCTCCCGGAGGAGGTGCTCCCGGAGCCGGGCCCGTCCGGGGAAGGGCAGTTCGGCGTCGGAGAGGCCGGGCAGCTGTCCGAGAGGTTCGTCGGCGGGGTTCACAGGTTTCCCTCCCGGGCGGTTCGGGGCGCGGGGAGGTGCCCGCGGGACGGGGACTGGGCGAGGTGGGCGGCGATGAGGACGCGCAGCCGCGCGCGGGCGCGCGAGAGGCGCGAGCGGACGGTGCCCGCGGGCACCCCGCACGCCCGGGCCACCTCCTCGTGGCTCAGGCCGGACCACACGTGCAGCAGCAGCACCTCCCGGTCGGCGCGCCGCAGCCGGCCGAGGACGGCGAGCGCGGCGGCGGCCTCCGCCGAGTCGGCGAGGCGGGAGACGACGGCCTCCGCCACGTCGGGCGCCGCCTCGGGAGGCGGCAGCCGGGTCGTCGCCTCGCGGTGGCGGCGGGCCGCCCGGCGGGTGTTGCGGATGACGTTCGTGGCGACGCCGAAGAGCCAGGCCCGCCGGCTGGTGACGCCGTCGAGCGTGTCGCGCAGCCGCCAGGCCTCCAGGAAGGTCAGGGAGACGATGTCCTCGGCTCCGGCGGGGTCGCCGGTCATGCGGACGGCGTGCGCGAACACCGCGTGGGCGTGTTCGTCGTAGATGTCCGCGAACAGTTGGGGGTTCACGCTGGGAAGTGTCCGCGCAGGGCGCCCCGTTGCATGTGACTCCGGTCACGCGACGCGCCCGCGGGCGCAACGGAACCGCGGATACCGCTCAAAACGGAAGCTTGCCTTCGAAAGGGCCGACCCGCCAGCGGATATGGCGGAACGTCACTTTACCGACCGGATCCACGCGCTTACAGGCCGTGGCAGTTGACTCGGGCAACATACGGTTTCAGTAACCGAGACGAACTGCACGGTAATCGTCCGGGGACTCAAGTGTTCGTATAGCTTCAGCACGTCGCCGCCGCACCCGGGACACGGGGTCCGCGCGGGGAATCGCGGCGACAGGGATGCGACCACTCCCATGACAACAGCCACTCGAACCAGTGCCTTCCGTGTCGACGCGTACACACCGCACTGCCAGGTCATCGCCGACGAGGGCGGCCACGCCGTCATCGGCATCTCTCCCGGCAACTCCTACTTCTCCGCCCAGCGTGTGCACGCCCTCGCCGAATGGGCGCTCGACAACTTCGAGCAGGCCGACCTGATCTACACCGACCTGCACGTGGCCGAGATGTACGAGGCGATGGGCTATCCCCCCGACGAGGCCCGCCGCAAGACCGTCAAGAACCTGCGCGGCGTGCGCGCCAAGGTGACCAACGCCGTCGCCGACATCGACCCCTCGGGCACCCGCCTGCGAGGCAGGCCGATGTCCTCGCTGCGCGGGATACCCGCCTACGACGCCATGCACGCCGACCTGCTGGAGCGGCTGCACACCGACCCGGCGTTCGCCGAGACCTGCAACGAACTCGTCGACATCTTCCTGTCGTCGAAGGTCCTCGGCGGCCAGCAGCCCACCGCGCACCAGCGGGCGGTCTGCCTGGACTACGTGTGCGCCGAGGCGCCGCTCTTCCTCGACACCCCCGCGATACTCGGCGTCCCCTCTTCGCTGAACTGCTACCACCAGGCGCTGCCGATGGCGGACCTGCTCTACTCGCGCGGCGCCGGACTGCGGGCCTCCCGCAACCAGGGCCACGCCATCGTCACCCCCGCCACCGAAGGAGACCAGCTGTGACCACCCACGCGGAGCCGATCCTCGAATTCCCCTTCACGTGGGACGGAACGCACCTGCCCACCCAGGTCGACGAACTGCCCCCGGTGGTGAAGGTCCGCACCATCGCGGGCGCCGAGGCCTGGCTCGTCTCCTCGTACGAGCTCGTCAAGCAGGTCCTGGAGGACGACCGGTTCAGCCTCAAGAACACCTCCGACCCGGGTGTGCCCCGCCAGTACGCGCTGACGATCCCCCCGGAGGTCGTCAACAACATGGGCAACATCACCGGCGCGGGCCTGCGCAAGGCCGTCATGAAGGCCATCAACCCCAAGTCCCCGGGCCTGCAGCAGTGGATGGACGAGTACGCCGCCGAACTCGTCGAGCGGATGCTCCAGCACGGCGCCCCCGTCGACGTCCGCACCATGTTCACCGACCCGTTCTCCGAGGCGATGCACTGCCAGATCCTCGGCATCCCGCACGAAGCGGCCCCGCTCCTCGCCGAGTCGCTGCCGATCGCCTTCATGAACAGCGCCACCGAGATCCCCGCCGCGCGCCTGAACTGGGACCGCGACATCGCCTACATGAAGGCGCGCCTCGACGACACCGAGCAGGGCCTCGTGGGCGACCTCGCCAAGCTGCGCGGCACCGAGGGCTACGAGCACGTCAGCGACGAGATGTTCGCGACCGTCGGCGTCACCCTCTTCGGCGCGGGCGTCATCTCCACCGCCGGCTTCCTCGCCATGGCCCTGGTCACCCTCCTCACCCACCCGGAGGAGGCCGACTACCTGGCCGACCACCCGGAGCTCATGCCCCAGGCCGTGGACGAGCTGCTGCGCATCAACCTGTCCATCGGCGACGGCCTGCCGCGCCTGGTCATGGAGGACATGACCCTGGGCGACGTCCAGGTCAAGGCGGGCGAGCTGGTCCTCGTCCTGCCCGAGGGCGCGAACTTCGACCCCTCCGTCTTCCCGGACCCGCACCGCCTCGACTTCACCCGCGCCAACTCCTCCGCCCACTTCTCCTTCGGCGGCGGCTCCCACTACTGCCCCGCCACCGCCCTCGGCAAGAAGCACGCCGAGACCGCGCTGCTCGCCCTGCTCAAGGCCATGCCCCGCATCCGGCTGGCCGTGCCCGTCGAGCAGCTCGTGTGGCGCACGGGCTTCATGAAGCGCCTGCCCGAGCGCCTGCCGGTGATGTGGTGACCACCGTCTGACCTGCCCCGCCCGCCGGCCGTGCCCCCGCCCCTCACGGGGCCGGGGGCACGGCCCGTTCCACCCGGACCGGGTCCCCGACCCGGACCCGGCCCGGGCCGGCGACCGTGGCCAGCGCGTCCAGCCGCATGTCGTGCCCCCGTGCCACGGCGCGCAGCACCAGCGGCGAGTGCGGCAGCTCCTGCTGGGCCTCGTTCACCATCGCGCACCGCTCGCTGGAGCGCTCGAACCGTACGCGCAGCGAGCCCCCGCCGATCCGGGCCGTGGAGCCGAACCACAGGTCCTCCACGAACGGCAGAGTGCCCGGCGGCGTACGCACCAGCAGGTTCGGCCGGAACCGGCGCTCGTCCACCGGCACCCCGGGCACCGCCGCACGGACCCAGTCCAGGGTGGCGGTGGTCAGCACGCTCAGCGGCAGCTGGTCGAAGTGCGAGACCGCTTCCTCACGGGCCACCTCCACGTCGTCACGGCCCAGATGGCGCCGCACGCAGGCGGTCGCGTCCGGTGCCGGCACCCCGTCCGCGTCCAGCAGCTCGGGCACTCCCGCCACCACCCCGTCCGGATAGCGGGACCGCAGCCGCAGCAGGCCCGGCATGCGCCGGAACCGCCGCGTGTTCTTCCCCGAGCCCAGCTTCCCGTCGGCGTCCCGGACCGCGTAGAGGCGGTCCCCGACGAGCCCCCGCGCGTCCGCCTCGGCCTCGAAGAGCAGCTCCCCGCCGGTGGACTTGACGGGGTAGCGCCATATCCGCTCGACCGTGCCGAGCACCGTACCGTCGTCCATGCGCCATGATCACACGGGGCAGGGACGGTACTCCAGGGCGAGTTCGCGGTCGACCGCGTAACTGGTGCGCATGGACGCCTCGGTGACCTTCTGCCAGGACCCGTACTTGGCGTAGAGCTGGTCGGCGGTCGGGCCCAGCGGGTTGCCGTACTTGGCCTGGTTGCGCTCCTCCAGGACCCGGACCTCCTCCGGCGTCATGCCCGCCCGGGTGATCTCCTTGGCCTGGTTGCGCATGTCGACCATCTCCCGGGCGATCTCCTCGTCGGAGGCGCCGGCTTCGCGCATGTCCGCCTCGGTGCGGTGCATGTCCTCCAGCAGGCCGTGGTAGCGCATCCGGGTCCGCTGCGCCTCGACCTTCTCGTCCATCGGCATGACGCGGATCCGGCACACCACCGGATCGGTGCTGGGACACGGGTCGTCGGCCGCCACCGGCCGGGCCAGGGGAGCGGTGATGACCGAGCCGCACGCCTCCGCGGCGGTGGCGGCGGAGGCGGCCGCCGGGGCGAGCAGGGCGACCGAGGCGAGCAACGGCACGAGGGCGCGGCGCATGAACGCGGTGGAGGGAAGCATGCCCGCCATCCTGGGCGGGCGCACCGCACCGGTTCACGCAGGCGCACCGCCCGACGCTGCCGATCACCCCTACGGGGACGGGGACCGGCCGGCCCCCGGAACGGGGCGGGTCGCACCGCCGCACGCCCTCCTCACCGCCCCGGCGGCGCCTCCTCGGCCTCCCCGGCCTCCTCCGCCTCCCCGGTGATCCGCTCCAGGTCGGTCATCAGCGAGTCCAGCCACAACACCGCCGCCCAGTACCGCCTCGGCGCGCCCGGAGGCTCCGCCGCGAACCCGTCGAAGGCCGGGTCCCGCAGCGCGACCGGCGTCCGCGGGGTGTCGCCGCCGGGGTCCAGCCACGCCGACACCAGCAGCATCCGCCCGGCCACCCGGTCCCCGAGCCGCGTCACCGCCTCGGCCGGCTCCCGCTCCAGCGGCGGTACGAGGACCCGCGCGGGCACCGCCAGCAGCCGGTCCGCGCCCCACAGCGTGTGGTGGCCGGCCAGCAGCGCGGCCTGCCAGTCCTGCCCGCCCGCCGCCGACGCCGGCCAGGCCCCCGCCGGCCCGTGCGGCCGCGGCTCGCTCTGGTACTGCGCGTACGCCGACTCGGCCAGGATCAGCGAGTGCAGCAGCGACCGGTGCCCCGGCACGCCGGCCACCGGCTCCCGCACCCCGCCCGCCGCGAGCCGGGCCGCCGTCGCCACCACGATCTCCGCGGCACCCCGCAACAGCACCGCCGCCGACCGCCGCAGCTCGTCCTGCGCCCCCCGGGGCCAGGCCAGCAGCCCGAACACCGCGCCGATCGCGCTGCCGGTCAGCACGTCCAGCAGCCGGAACTCGGCGAGCTGCCAGGTCGCGGGCGCCAGCTGGGCGAACGCCAGCGCGACGACCAGCGTGAACAGCGCCTGCGCCCACCCCACCCCCTTGACCGGCCCCAGCGTGAACGCGGCCAGCATCAACGGCGGCAGCGCCACCGCGTACACGACGGTGTCCGACCCCGCGAGCGCCAGCAGCCCCGCCGCCGCCAGTGCCCCGACCAGGGTCCCCGTCAGCGCGATCCGTACCGTCGTACGGGTCTCGCGGACCGTCGTACGGGTCAGCGTCAGCGTCGCCAGCAGCACCCAGAACCCGTGCGGCAGGCTGTCCTCGCCCGCGATCACCCGCGCTGCCGCCAGCGCCAGACTCAGCCGCACCGCGTTCTGGAAGAACACCGACCGGCGCACCGCGTGCCCCGCCAGCCGGTGCCACCACAGCCGTACCGCGCCCATCCGCGCGTACCAGAAACGGCCCGGCGCCGCCCGCTCCGCACCCGCCCGCCCCCGTACCGCGATCCCGGCCGCCGTCGACATCGCCAGCGCGGCGTCCGCCACCTCCAGCACCGCCGCGTGCCGACGCAGCACCGCCGGCCCGTCCCCGCCGTCCGGGACCGCAGCCAGGGCAGCACGGGCCCGCAGCAGCTCCGCGTGCGCGTCACCGCCCGGCTCCGCGCCCCGGCCCCGCCCCCGCAGCAGGAAGGCCGTCTCCCGCGCGCTCTCCCGTACCGCGCCCAGCACCTCCCGATCCGCCGCCGACGGCGCCCCCGCCACCGGCGGCAGCCCCGCCAGCCGGACCAGCAGGGTGCGGGCCGCCAGCCCGGTGTGGGCCAGCGCCCGGTCCCGCAGCCCCGGCCCGGCCGGCCGCTCCGCCTCCGGCACCCGCACGGGCCGCAGCGCCGGCCCGGCCTCCGCCGCCCGCAGCTCCGCCGCCGCGGACAGCGCGTACGGCGGCCCCGCCAGCTCCGCCGCGCACCCCCGCGCGCACTCGGCGGCCCGCGCGGCCAGCTCCCGGTACGGAACGGTCGGCGGATCCGGCAGCACGAACGCCTCCGCCAGCACCAGCAGCGCGAGCCCCACCGTCGCACCGGCCAGCCGCTCCCCGAGCGAGCCCGGATCATAGGGCGGGAACGACGGCAGGATGTACATCAGCTGCAGCCCGGGCCCCGCCCCCGCCGCCCGCGGCCCGCCCACCGCGACGAACGCCAGCACGAAGCCCGCCACCAGCATCCCCAGCACCGCGCTCCAGGTCCGCACCGACAGGAACGTGCCGATCGTGATCAGCACCCAGCAGGCCGGCACCAGCCGCAGCACCACCGCCGCACGCTGCCGGCCGGTACCGGGGATGTGCGACAGGCCCGCCAGCGACACCGCCGCGAACAGCGCGTACGTCGCCGCGACGGTCGAGCCGAAGCCGTACAGGAACAGGTAGAACCCGGCGCCGGCGGCCAGCGTGACCCGCACCGAGCGCCGTCCCGCCGCCGCCCAGCCGGCCGGCAGCCGCACCCCGGGAACGCCTCCCATGCCACCAGCATCGCCCGCCGCCGCCCGCCCGGCACGCCACGGCCTGGAGCCGGCCTCAGCCGGGGCACGAGTCGCGGTCCAGCACCGCATCGGTTCGAGCTGACACGGTTACGACCAGGACGCGGGCCGGACCGTACCGCCGGAGCATCCCGGGGCCCGGCCACGCGCCGACGCGCCCGGAGCACCGCACGGCGCAGCGGCAGGGGCCGGGAGCCCCGGAACGCAGGAGCGGCTCCCGACCGGTCGAAGGCCTGCCGACCGGAAGGCCGAGGAGAAGGAGTTCCACCCATGAAGATCGTTCTGATATCCGGCAGCACCCGCGCCGACTCGGTGAACACCGCCGTGCTCGCCACCGTGCGCCACATCCTCGACGACCTGCCCGGCGAGCACGAGAGCGTGCTGCTCCCCGTCGGCGAACTGCCCCACTACGAGGCCGAACTGGAGCGCACCGACGGCTCGCCCGCCGTCCGCGCGGCCAAGGAGCTGGTCACCGGCGCCGACGCGCTGTTCATCAGCACCCCCGCCTACAACAGCGAGATGCCCGGCGTGCTGAAGAACGCCCTGGACTGGCTGTCCCGGGCCCAGGGCGAGAACCCGAGCCCGCTCTCCGGCAAGGTGGCCGCCGTCACCAGCGCCTCTCCCGGAGCGCGCGGCGGCGTCGACGCCCAGCCCGGCCTGACCGGCCTCCTCGCCCGCTGCGGAGTGCGGGTCGTCGAGCACGAGCCCGTCGCCATCGGCTCCACGGGAACGCTCGCCACCGAGGACGGCCGCTACACCGGCGCCGAGGTCGTGGCCCCGCTGGAAAGCCTGACCCGCGCCCTGATCGCCGAGTTCGCCGAGTTCGCCGAGTCCGCCGCGGCCGCCGACCGTGTGGAGGTGCTCGTCTGATGGCGTCCTCCGCACCCGGCCTGTTCCAGATCATGAAGGAGGACCTGGAGGTGGTCGTCGCCCGCGACCCCTCCATGCGCAACCGCCGGGAGGCGCTGCTGCACGCGGCCCTGCCCGCGCTGTGGGCCCACCGGATCGCCCACCGGCTGCACCGGCGCGGACACCGGATGATCGCGCGGATCATCTCCTGGAACGCCCGCCGCAGCACCTCCGTGGAGATCCACCCCGGCGCCGTGCTCGGCCGCAGGGTCTTCATCGACCACGGCGCCGCCGTGGTGATCGGCGAGACCGCCGTCGTCGGGGACGACGTGACCATCTACCACCAGGTGACGCTGGGAGCGGTCGGCTGGTGGAGCGACAACAACCGGCCCGAAGGCGACCGCAGGCACCCGGTGGTCGGCGCCCACGTCGTCCTCGGCACCAACGCGACCGTACTGGGGCCGGTCACCATCGGCTCGCACGCCGTCATCGGCGCCCAGGCACTGGTGAACAAGGACGTGCCCGCGGGCGCCCGGGTGCTCGCCGCCACCGCGGTGATCAAGCCCGTCGGCCAGCGGCCGCAGCCCATGGAGGACCTGTACGCCATGACGGCCTCGGCCGGCTCCTGGTAGCCCGGCCGCGCGGCACCGCACCGGCACCCGCCCCGGCCCCGCCCGCCGCGCACCCGCTCCACCCCGAAGGACGTCCCCCCACACCAGGCCGCCCCGGGCCCCGCCGGACCAGCTCCGCCCGCCCGGCCCGCAGCCGTACGAACCGACTTGTGAGGAACCACACGTGCAAAGCCGTGAGACGCGCCGCATCGCAGACAGCATCGCCGACCTGGTCGGCTCGACCCCGCTGATCCGCCTCCGCTTCGACGACTCGGCCCCGGGCGGCGAGGTGCTCGCCAAGCTGGAGGCCGCCAACCCGATGTCCACCAGCAAGGACCGGGCGGCCCTCTACATGCTGCGCGCCGCCGAGGACCGCGGCGACCTGATGCGCGGCAACGGAACCGTCATCGAGGCCACCTCGGGCAACACCGGCATCTCCCTGGCCGCCCTCTCCGCGGCCCGCGGATACCGCTGCGTCATCGTGCTGCCCGACAGCGCCACCGCCGAACGGGTCTCCCTGCTCAAGGCGCTGGGCGCCGAGGTCGTGCAGACCCCCCGCGACGCCGGCTACCCCGGCGCGATCGCCAAGGCCCAGGAACTGCACGCGGCGACCCCCGGGTCCTGGTTCGCCTGCCAGCACGAGAACGCCGACAACGTCCGCGCCCACTACGAGACCACCGGCCCCGAGATCTGGGCCGACACGGCGGGCCGGATCGACGTACTGGTCTGCGGCGTCGGCACCGGCGGCACCCTCAGCGGCACGGCCAAGTACCTCAAGGAGCAGGACCCGCGGATCCGCGTCGTCGCGGTCGAGCCGGAGAACTCCCCGGTGCTCACCCAGGGCGAGGGCGGCCTGCACCGGATCCCCGGCCTCAACGGCGGCTTCGTCGCCCCCACCACCGACGTCGCGCTGATCGACAACGTGGTGACCGTCTCGGACGAGGACGCCATGGCCGCCGCCCGCTCCCTCGCCCGCCGGCAGGGCGTCTTCGTCGGCGTCTCCTCCGGCGCCGTCGCCCACGCCTGCGCCCGGCTGGCCGCCCACCCCGACTACATCGGCGCCACCATCGTCACGATCCTGCCCGACACCGGCGAGCGCTACCTCAGCCTGTGGAACGAGACCCCCGCGCCCGCCGCCCGGCAGTCGGCCCCCGCCCCCGCACCGGCGGCCTCCCCCGTACAGGTACTGGCCGTGAAGTCCTGACGCCTCCCGCCCGTCCCCCCACTCCTCGAAGGAACCCGGCGTGAATTTCCGTCAGCTCCATCCGAACATCAAGCTGCGGCTCGGCATCGGATTCGTCCAGCGGATGCTCGGCATCATGCTGATGCCGCTGATGGTCATCCACCTCGCCACGCTGTACGGCGCGGCCGCGGCCGGCGCGCTGACCATGGTCGTGGCCGCCGCGGGCATCGCCGCCAACTTCGTCGGGGGCCACCTCGCCGACGTCCACGGGCGCAAGCCGCTGATGGTCGCCGGCGAGGTGGGGGCCACGGTCACCTTCGCACTGCTCGCCCTGGCCAACTCGCCCTGGTGGCAGTCCGGAGCGGCCACCTTCGTGCTCTTCCTCCTCAACACCGCCCTTGCCGGCGCGGCCACCCCCGCCGCCGAGGCGATGATGATCGACGTCTCCACCCCCGAGAACCGGCAGCTCGTCTACACGGTCAACTACTGGTCGATCAACATGGCGTTCACCGCCGGCGCCCTGATCGGCGGCTTCTTCTACGGGGACCACTTCGCCCTCCTGCTGGCCGGCGCGGCCGTACTGTCCCTGGCCACCGCCCTGGTCACCTGGTGGCGGATCGCCGAGAGCGCCCCGGCGACCGCCAAGGACCGGGCCTCCGGCGTCCCCGCCATGCTCCGCGGCTACCTCGCCGTCTCCCGGGACCGGGTGTTCCTCCGGCTCGTGGGCGCCGCGATCCTCACCCGCGCCATCGAGGTCCAGATCGGCTACTACATCGCCGTCCGCCTCGCCGACGGCTTCCCCGAGCAGGCACTGGCCGGCCTGGAACGCTGGTTCCCCTCCGTGGACGGCGTCGCCATGCTCGGCATCCTGCGGGCCGTCAACACCGTCCTCGTCGTCGGCTTCGCCCTCTTCGCCGGCAGCATGTTCCGCCGGCTGTCCGACCGGACCCGGCTCTACGCGGGCATCGCCGTCTTCACCGCCGGCCACATGGTCCTGGCCGTCAGCAACAGCGGCTGGGTCCTGATCGCCGCCGCCGTCGTCTTCACCCTCGGGGAGATCGCGAACGTCCCGGTCAAGCAGGCCATCCTCGCCGACCTGGTCGACCCGGCCGCCCGCACCAAGTACCTCGCCGCCTACGGCCTGGTACCGCGCGTCGGCCTGCTCATCGGCTCGGTGTGCGTGACCGTCGGAGCCTTCCTCTCCCCGGTCGGCATGAGCCTCCTCTACGGCGCCTTCGGCCTCGGCGCCATCCTCGTCTACCGCTCCCTGCTGCCGCTGCGCGCCTCCCGCCGCACCGCCGCGGAGCACGAACCCCAGGCCGCGCAGCCGGCCGCCGCCCCGCCGGCGCCCGTGCCGGCCCAGAACGGAGCCACGTCATGACCCCGCCCCGCGAGCCCGGCCGCCTCCTGATGGTGATGCCGTACGAGCAGCTCGTACGCAAGGCCGTCGAAGCCGGCTTCGAGGTCTGGTCGATCTGGGACCCCGCGCTGCGCACGCCCGCATACCTCGACAAGGTCGCCGCCCACTCCCGGGAACTGGCCCTGGTCGACTTCGGGGACGAGGCGGCCCTGCGCGCCCTCGTCGCAAGGCTGGCCCGCGAGCACGACGTCCGGCACGTCCTGCACCTCGGCAGCGAGGCCACCATGGCCCCCGTGCTCGCCGAGGCCGAAGCCCTCGGCCTGTCACCCAACACCGCCGAATCCGTACGCCTGCTCAACGACAAGCACGCGATGCGCGGCCTGCTCAACGCCCACGGCGTCTCCGCCGTCCGCGCCTGCCGGGCCGAAACCCTCGGCGAGGTCGAGCCGCTGCTCACCGAGTTCGGACTGCCGGCCGTGGTCAAGCCCACCAACACGGCCGGCAGCCGCGGCGTCGCCCTCGTCCGCACCGCCGCCGACCTCGCCGAATGGACCGAGCGGGTCAAGGCGGGCGGCTTCGAGGGCCCCTTCATCATCGAGGACTACCTCGAAGGCCCCGAGTTCAGCGTCGAGACCCTCACCGCCGGCGGCACCCACCACGTCGTCGGCATCACCGCCAAGCAGACCACCGGAGCCCCCGGCTTCGTCGAGACCGGGCACATCCACCCCGCCCCCCTCGACCCCGCCGACGCCGCCGCCGTCCGCGACACCGTCACCGCCCTCCTCGACCTCGCCGGCTACGCCTTCGGCCCCGCCCACACCGAGGTCATCCTCACCCCCGCCGGGCCGCGCGTCGTCGAGTCCCAGGCCCGCCTCGGCGGCGACCGGATCCCCCTGCTCGTCGAGGTCGCCACCGGCTACGACATCGAGGCCGCCATCTTCCAGGGGCTGGCCGGCGAGGACGTCACCGCCCCCGCACCCCACCGGTACGCCGCCATCGGCTTCTTCCAGCTCCCCGCCGGACGCCTGGAGTCCGTCGAAGGCCTCGACGACCTGCGCGCCCGGGACCACGTGCACGGCGTGCACTTCCCGTACGGCCCGGGCGACGTACTGCCCCGCACCACCGACTCCGGCAGCCGCCACGGCTACGCCGTCGTCGACGCACCGACCCCCGCGGAGGCCGCCGACCGGATCGCCGCGGCCCGCACCGCCCTGCGCACCACGACCACCCAGACCCCGAAGGAAGCACTGCGATGACCGCCCCGACCGCGCGCGCCGCGGACAGAACCCTGCTGCTCGTCGGCGCCACGGACCAACACCTCCAACGGGCCAAGGCGCTGGGCGTCCGTGTGGTGCTCCTCCAGCACCCCGACAAGATCACCACGTACCAGACCGGGCTGGCCGACGTCCTCCTGATGGTCGACTACACCGACTGGGACACCGTACGGCCGCTCGCCGAGGCCTCCCGCGAGGTGTGGGGCTTCGACACCGTCGCCTCCCTCACCGAGGCCGGACTGGACATGGCCGCCCGCCTGAACGCCCACTTCGGGTTCCCGGGCACCTCCCCCGAGGCCAGCCGCCGCATGCGCAACAAGTTCCTGATGCGGCAGCACCTCACGGAACGGGGCAAGCTGTCGATCCACTGGGACCGGGTCAGCGACCGCGCCTCCCTCGACGCCTTCGCCGACCGCGCCGGCTACCCCTTCATCATCAAGCCCACCGACGCCACCGCGAGCTTCGGCCTGATCCGCGTCAGCGCCCCCGGGGAACTGGACGCCACCTGGGAGCGGATCGAGGAGCTGCGCGGCCGCCGCAGCGACCGCGGCTCGACCCTCTACACCGTCAGCGAGTTCCTGATGGAGTCCTACCTCGACGGGCCCGAGTTCAGCGTGGAGGCCTTCAGCTTCGCCGGCCGCCACGTGGTGATCGCCGTGACGGAGAAGCTCGTCGACGACACCCACTTCGCGGAACTCGGCCACGCCCTGCCCGCCCGCCTGGCACCGGACGAGCACGCCCGCGTCACGGCCGCCGTCGAGGACTTCCTCGACACCATGGGCGTCACCGACGGACCCAGCCACACCGAGCTGCGCCTGGGCTCCCGCGGCCCCGTCGTCATCGAGTCCCACAACCGGGTCGGCGGCGGCCACATCAACGAACTGGTCGAGGCGGCCTACGGGATCGACCTCCTCGGCTACGGCGTCGCCTGGCCGCTCGGCCTCGTCGAGGCGCTCCCGGAGCCCCCGAAGGCCCGCGCCGGCGCCTGCACCCGCTTCGTGCTCCGCGACCCGGGCACGGTCACGGCCGTCTCCGGAGTGGCGGAGGTCGCCGCCCGCCCCGACGTGCTCGCCGTGGAGGTGTCCGTGGAGCCCGGCGACCCGGTGCGCCCGCTGCGGGACAACTGGGACCGGCTCGGCTTCGCCGCCGTCACGGCCGCCGACACCGACGCCGCCATCGCCCTGTGCGAGCGGCTGACCGGGCAGATCCGCATCGACGTGACCCCGGCCGGGGCGCCGGCGGACGCCCTGGGCCTGGAGGTCGCCGCGTGACCGCGCTCGTACTGCACCGGTTCCCGCTCGGCCCGTTCCCCTACGACCGCTGGCTCGCGGACCTCGACGGCGGCGTGGTGCTGATCGCCGCCCGCGACCGGATCGAGGGCGCCCGCGAGCAGGTCCCCGCCGGCGACGGCGGCTACCGCCGGCTGGTGGTGCTCGACGACTTCGAGGACGAGGAACTCCTCGACCGGACCGCCCTCGAACTGGCCGAGGAGTACCGGGTCGGCCATGTCATCGCCCCCCACGAGGCGGACCTGATGCGGGCGGCCCGGCTGCGCGAGAAGCTCGGCCTGCCCGGGCAGCTCCCCGACGAGGTCCTGCCCTTCCGGGACAAGGCCCTGATGAAGCGGCGGCTGGAGGCGGCCGGCATCGAGGTCGCCCCGCACACCCTGCCCGCCACGGCCGACGACGCGCGGGACTTCGCGGACGAGCACGGACTGCCGCTGGTCTTCAAGGCCCGCGACGGCTTCGGCTCGATCGGGCTGCGGATCGTACGGACCCCCGAGGAGCTGGAGGGGTACCTGGCCGGGGCCTTCGCGCCGGGCGCGGCCCCCCGCGAGGACCTGCTGGCCGAGGCGTACGTCCCGGGCCGGATGTGCCACGTGGACGGGGTCGTCGTCGGCGGCCGGACGGTGATGGCCTGGCCGTCCCAGTACCAGTACGAGCTGTCCTCCTTCCAGGCCGACCCCGGCGCCCGTGTGGACCTCACCCTGGACCCCTCGGACCCGCTGACCCCGCGTCTGCTGGAGCTGGCGGACAGCGCGCTCGCGGCCCTCGGCGGCCCGGCGGACTACGCCTTCCACGCCGAGGTCTTCCACACCCCCGACGACCGCCTCGTCGTCTGCGAGGTCGCCTCCCGCCCGGCCGGCGCCCGGATCCGCGAGGTGCTGGACGCCGTGTTCGAGGTGCACCCGGTGGAGCTGGCGACGCGGGCCCAGACGGGACTGCGGCTGCCCGTCCCGGCCCGGCTCGCGGACGGCGCCCGGCTGGAGCCCCTGCGCATGGCCGGCCAGGTCCTGATGATGAAGCGGCCCGGCACCGTGCGCGGCATCCCGGTCACCCCGGAGGAGCCCTGGGTGCGGTACTACGGCGTCTACGCGGAGCCGGGCGAGGTCCTCGCCGAAGCGGCCCTCTCCTCGGACTTCCTCGCGGCGGCGGTGCTGTCGGCGCCGACCCGGCAGCAGTGCGAGCGCCGGCTGCGGGCGCTGGGCGCCCGGTTCGAGGCGGAGATCGTGATCGACTGACCGATCCGGTTCCGGGCCGCCGGCCACTACGCCGACCTGCGGGGATGGGCTATAGTTGATCTCGAGCCCGCCGCCGCGGAACACGGCGGACAAGGCGATGCGTTGGTGGTCCAAGGAAAGACACCCCACTTCCCGTGGGGGAATGCAGGTGCAAGGCCTGCCCAGCGCTCGAACGAAGGCCCCGGCCTCCTCACGGAGACCGGGGCCTTCTGTCATACGCCCGCCGCGCGGTGCGTCGGCCGCCCGTCCAGGACCGTGAGCAGTACCGGGAGTCCGGGCAGGTCCACGGCGGCCGCAGCCGTCCCGGTGCCTCCGCGTCGGCCGGCGGGACCTCCACGGGGATCCCGCCGCGCCTCGGGTACAGGTTCCGCTTCCAGGCCTCGGGCAGGACGAAGAGGTCCTCACCCCCTGGTACGGCGGCCGCCCCGGGCCCGTCCACGTGCTCCCCGCGCCCCATGACGCCCTCCCCTTTTTTCCAGGTCACCGCTCGGTCCCAACAGTAGGGACCGGCACTGACAACCGGCCGGGGGGAGGGGGACGGGAGCGGGCCGGCCGGGGACGCGGACGCCGATGGGCCGGCCGGGGACGCTCGTGCGTACGTCCCCGGCCGGCCCGCTCAGCGGCGGCTGCCGGTGATCAGCTGCCGGAGGAGATGTTGCCGGAGAGGACCGGGATGTTGCTCAGGATGTGGGAGAGCGGCTCGTCGCCCTTGGCCTGCGTGGAGTTCTCGGTGCACTGCTGGTTCTGCGGGTTGGACAGGACGTTGATGTCCTGGACGCCGATGTTGAGCAGGGCGGCGATCGACTGGGCGTTGACCTTGACCGGCAGGCCGATGCAGGGCTTGTTCAGGGTGCCCTGGACGACGCTGAGCTGCGGGCTCATGTCGCCGGTGGTCTTCTGGTTGCCGTAGATCTGCTGGGCGCCGTTGCCGTTGACGGTGTTGATCCCGTTGTCGTTGCCGATGGCCATGGCCGGGGCGGCGACGGCGGCACCCGCGCCGACGGCGGCGGCGGTGGCTGCTGCGGTGACCATCATCTTCTTCAGCATTCGAGAACGTTCCTTCGCTGTAGCCGAAACGAGCCCCCGATCGGGGCGTTCGTGCTGGTAACGGGGATGTGGCCGCGGACGTGGCGGTGGGTCACCCGAATGGCAGAACGCCGGCGCGCCGGCCCCGACGGCCAGGACGCCGACCGGGTGCCGGCTGCCCGGAACACCGCCACACCGGCCGCCGCCCGTCGTTGGAAGGTGCGGCCCCCGCCCGGGCCCCTCCCCACCCGCCCCCGACGCCACCCGCCCCCGACGCACAGCCCCGACCGGAGCCGCCCATGACCTCCGTCGCCCTCACCCGGCGGGCACCGGCAGCCGTACCCCTCACCCTCCGGGTCCCGCTGGCCGCCACCGGCTGCGCGCTGCCGCTGTACGCCCTGTGGGCGGCCGTCCTCGCCACCGGCGGAGGAGACCTCGCGGCCCAGACGGCCTGGGCGGACTTCGCCTCCCGCCACCCCGGCTCCGCCTACGACCTCGCCTGGCACGGCGGGCTGCACACCGCCTCCTACAGCCTCGTGTCCCCCTACGCCATGGCCGTCTTCGGCGTGGTCCCCGTGACCGTGGCGGCCGGCCTGGCCGCCACCTGGCTCGCCGCGCTGCTGTGCGTACGCAGCGGGGTCCGGGCACCCGACCGGCCCGCGCTGGCCGCGGCACTCGCCCTGTGGTGCCAAGCCGCCTCCGGGCGCACGACCTTCGTCCTGGGCGTGGCGTTCGGCCTCGCGGCACTGCCGGCCGCGCTGCCCCGGGCGGCCGGTGCCGGGGCCGGGCGGCTCGCCGCCGCCGCGTGCTGCGCGGCCCTGTCCGCCATGGCCAGCCCCGTCGCGGGCCTCTTCCTCGCCCTGACCGGCACGGCACTGCTGCCCGCGCCCCGGCGCAGGGCCGCCGTGGCCGCCGCCCTGCTCGTACCGCCCTGCGCCGTCCTCGCCCTGACGGCCCGCCTCTTCCCCTTCCAGGGCGAGCAGCCCATGCCCCCCGAGCGGATCTGGCCCCCGCTGCTGACGGCGCTGGCCGTCCTCGCGGCGGCGCCCCCCGCCTGGCGGTGGGCCAGACGCGCCGCCGGCCTGTACGCGGCGGCCGTCCTGCTCAGCTACGCCGTCCCCTCCCCGATGGGCACCAACGTCGAGCGGCTCGCCGGCCTCGCCGCACCCGCCCTCCTGCTCGCCGCCGCCGCGACGGCGACCGGCCCCGCACGCCGCGCCGCGGCCGCCGCCGGGCTCGCCCTCTGCCTGCTCTGGGTGGGCGGGAACACGGCCGCCCACCTGGGCGACACCGTCCGGGTCCCGGCCTGGGCCGCCGAGACGGACGGGGTCCTCGCGGAACTCGGCCGCCTCGGGGCCGACCGCACCCGGGTGGAGGCCGTCATGGCCCGCAGCCACCGCGAGGCCGCCGTCCTCGCCCCCCACGTCACCCTGGCGCGCGGCTGGAACCGGCAGGCGGACGTGGAACGCGGCCGCCTCTTCTACCGGGACGCCGGCCTCACCCCCGCCGCCTACCGGGCCTGGCTCGACCGGTGGGCCGTCGGCCTCGTCGTCGTCCACGACGGCCCGCCGGACGCCGCCTCCGAGGCCGAACGCGCCCTCGTCGCCGACCGGCCCGGCTACCTGGAGCCGGTGTGGCAGGACCGGAGCTGGCGGATCTACCGCGTCCGCGACGCCGTCCCCCTCGTCGACCCGCCGGCCCGCGTACGGACCTCCGACGCGGCCTCGGTCACCGTCCGGGTGCCCCGCCCCGGCACGGTGACCGTGCGCATCGTCGACTCGCCCTGGCTGACGGCGGACGCCGGATGCCTCGAACCGATGCGCGCCGGCCGCGGCGACGGCTTCGTCCGGCTGACCGTACGGCGGCCGGGCGACGTCACCATCGGCTCCGCCTACCTCTCCGAAGGCCGCCGATGCGCACCCTGAAGGCGATCCCCGCCCGCCTCGCCCTGCTCTGCGTACGCCGCCACCTCCTCGTGCTGCTGCTGTGGCTGCTGCTCCTCGCCGCCGGAGCCGCCGCCGCCGGACCGGTCATGGACGGCCTGGACCGGCGGCCCTGGAGCGTGGCCGCGCACGAGTCGGTGCGGGGCAACCGGCTGCTGGACGGCGTCCGCGCGTACGGGGGCCAGATCGACGCCGTGGTGTCCGGCGTGCCGGTGACCGACCCCGCCCTGACGGGGGAGACGGCCGCCGCCCGCCGGGACCTGGCCGCCGTCCCCGGCGTACACGGCGTCACCCCCCTCACCGGAGCGGCGTACGCCGCCGACCACCGGGCCGTCCTGCTCTCCGTACGGCTGGACCGCACCCTGGCCGGGGAGGACCGGCGGCGCTGCGAGCGGGCCGTGGAAGCCCGGCTGCGCGCCGTCCACCGGGCCCTGCCCGGCGCCGCGGTGACCCTCGGCGGCAGCGACCGGGCCCGCGCCGAGGTGGCGGAGCGGACCCTGGCCGACACCCGGCGCGCCGAGCTGATCACCCTGCCCGTCACCCTGCTCGTGGTGTACCTCCTCTTCGGCGGCCTCGTCGCGGCCGCCGTACCGCTCGTCGCGGCCGTCAGCACCGTCGGCACCGGGATGCTCTGGCTCCTGCTGCTGTCGCGCTGGTACGACCTCACCTCCCCGGTGCTGTCCACGACCACGATGCTCGGCCTGGGCCTGGCCGTCGACTACTCCCTGCTCACGGTCGGCCGGTTCCGGGAGGAACGCGCCGCGGGCCACGACGTCCCGGAGGCGGTGGTGCGGACCATGGGCAGCGCGGGCCGCTCGGTCCTGTTCGCCGCACTGGTCGTCGCCGCCGCCCTCAGCGGGCTGGCCGCCTTCCCCAGCGACTTCTACGCCTCCCTCGGCCTGGCCGCCGCGGGCACCGTCCTGCTGTCGCTCGTCGCCGCGGTCACCCTCACCCCGGCGCTGCTCGTGGCGTGCGGCGGGCGGATCGGGGCCCGCGCCTGCCGGGAGGCCGACGAGGGCGCGTTCGCCGCCCTGGCCCGCTGGACCCGCCGCCGGGCCCCGGCCGTCGCGGTGGGGGTCGGGGTCCTGCTGCTGGCCGCCGCCGCGCCCTTCCTGCGCGTCCACCTCGTCAGCCCCGTCGGCGAACTGCAACTGCCGCCGGGCACCGAGGCCCGGCGCTTCGCCGACCTGGTCGGCGACCGGTTCCCCCAGCACCGGCCCGACGCCGTGGTGGTCGTGGCCCGCACCGACCCGGCCCGGCTCACGGCGTGGGCGGAGCGCTTCGCGGACGCCCCGCAGGTGCAGCGGCTCGAACCCGCCACCGCGGCGGGCCCGCACGTCGCCGTCGTCCGTCTCGTACCGGTGCCCGACGAGGACGCGGCCACCGCCACCCGCCTCGTGGAACGGCTCCGCGCCGACCGCCCGGCCGGCTTCCCCGTGTGGGTGACCGGACGGGCCGCGCTCGACGCCGACTTCCGGGCCGAGGTCGTCGGGCACGCGCCCCGCGCCGCCGCCCTGATCGCCCTGACCAGCTACGTCCTGCTGCTGGCGATGACCGGCTCGGTGCTGCTGCCGCTCAAGGCGATCGTGATGAACACCCTGTCCCTCGGAGCCTCGTTCGGCGCGCTCGTCCTGGTCTTCCAGGACGGCTGGTGGGCCGGGCCGCTGGGCGTCCACACCCTGGGCGGGCTGGGCTACTGGCTGCCGGTGGTCGTGTTCGCCCTGGCCTTCGGGCTGTCCATGGACTACGAGGTGTTCCTCCTCTCCCGCATCCAGGAGGCGTACCGCGCCGGAGCCTGCAACGACCTCGCCGTCGAGGCGGGCGTGCAGCGCTCCGCCCGGATCATCAGCTCCTCGGCGCTGCTGATGTGCATCGTCTTCACGGGCTTCGCGACGGGGGAGGTGCTGGTGATGAAGCAGCTGGCGACCGCGCTGACCCTGGTCGTCCTGGTCGACGCCACCCTCGTGCGCTGCCTCCTGGTGCCCGCGACCATGACCCTGCTCGGCCGCGCCAACTGGTGGGGCCCCCGCCCCCTGCGCCGCCCCCGCCCGGCCCCGCGGGAGGCCGGTCCGCCGGCCGGCCGCCCCGCGGAGGCCGCCGTCAGAACCAGTTGACGGTCAGCGGGAACGCGGCGGTGACGGTCGCGCCCGTGGCGTCGGTCGCGGTCGCGGTGACCTGGACCGTGCCGTTGCCCCACGGCTTCCCGCTGATCCGCCCGGTGCCCGCGTCGACGCCGAGCCCCCACGGCAGGCCGGTCGCCGCGTACCGGATGGGGGGCCTGCCGCCGGTGGCGGTGAGCTGGATCGTGCAGGACTGGTTGAACCTGCAGGTCTGCGGGCCCGGGTTGGCCAGCTTCAGGTCACCCTGTGTGGGAGTGGGAGTGGGGGTGGGCGTCGGCGTCGGGGTCGGTGTGGGCGTGGGCGTGGGCGTCGGGGTCGGCGTGGGGGTCGGTGTCGGTGTCGGGGTGGTGGAGGCGGTGAACACCTCCGTGACGGGCTGGACGTTGGCGGCGTTGCCCGCGTGCGTGGCCGTGCCGAAGAGGTCCTCGAAGGTCCGCAGCAGGTGGTGGTGGTTGAACGCCGTCGCGTACGTACCCGTCTTCACGTTCGCCCCGTAGAAGACCGTGGCGATCTGGTTCGACCCCAGGTAGTTGTCCTCGTCCCAGGTCAGCACCAGCAGACTGTTGTTGGCCTTCGCCCACTGCGCGTACGCGTCGATGTTGTTCTTCGTCCAGGTGTCGCCCGTCCCGACCGGGCACGAGTGCATGTCGTTGCACTGGTTGGGGACCACGAAGGACAGGTCCGGCAGGGCCGAGAAGTTGTTCTGCGGGAACTGCGCCCAGGTCTTCCCCGTGTTCAGCGGGACGTTCTTGAAGGCGAACCACGGGTTGTGCTTCTGCGCGTACTGGCCGTTGGTGCAGGCCGTGGACCCCTCCGACGGCAGGTCCTCGTTGTACGTGGCGAAGGTCCTGCCGGCGGCGATCAGCTCCTGGCCGAGGTTCGCGGCCGTCATCGACTGCGGCGTGTAGCAGCCGTCCCCGGTGATGCCCTGGGTCGAGCCGGAGAAGAGGTTGAAGTAGTTGGGCTGGCTCGGGTGGGTCAGCGCCTTCATCCCGGTCAGGCTCGCGCCGCCGGCGGCCAGCTGGTTGATGTACGGGGCGTTGCCGCTGCCGATGATCTCCCCGTACTGCTTGTTCTCGTACACGACCACCACCACGTGGTCGTACGACGGCAGCCCGGCGGCGGCCGCCGCGGCCCGCGGCACGGGACCGCCCTCGGCGGCCTGGGAGCTCGCCACCGCGAAGGCGCCGAGCAGGCCGAGCGCGCTGAACGCGGCCAGCGCGGCCGCGGCGACGGGACGCCGGGATCTCGCCGGGCGAAGGGACATGGATGTCGGCACGGGTGTTCCTCCTCGATACGGGTCGGACGGGGCCCGACGGGTCAGTGCTCGCGCCGGGCGGCCCCGGCCACGGAGATGTTCAGGAACGGGGGTACGGGACGCCCCGGGTCGCGGAAGTCCTCCGCGACCGCCGCCCGCACCGCCGCCACCCGGGCCTCGGGCAGCAGGAGCAGCACGCTCCGCTCCGGCCGCCCGCCGGGCGGCCAGGCGCTCAGGGCCCCCGCCCGGCGGGCGAGGGCGACGGTCCGGGCCAGCTCCGCGGGCCGTTCCGCCGGCTCCCCGCGTACGGCGGCCAGCACCAGGCGCGCCCGCGAGGCGGCCGGGTCGAAGCCGACGTACCGCGGGCGCCCGGCCCGCGCGCCGAGCAGCAGGGCCTCGCCCGGCCGGGCGAAGAACACCGCCCGGCGCAGGGCGTCGTCCCCGTCCGGCAGCGCCCCGGCCAGCAGCCGGGCCAGCCCCTCCCGGTCCGGCTCCGCGCCCGGCGGGCCGTGTACGCCGGCCACGGCGAGCGCCACCGCGCAGTCCGCCGGATCCGCCGTCGACAGCCCGGCGGCGGCCGTCAGCGAGCCCTGCACGTGCAGGTCCGTCCCGCCGCGGCCGTGGCCCGCCCGGGCCAGCGCCCGCAGCACGGCGTACGGCCGCACCGCCCACGCGGGCGCGGCCGGCGGCGGCCCGGACCGTGTCAGCGGCAGGTCGCAGCCGTCGGCGGGGTGCGCGAGGGAGCTGAGCCGGACCAGGCCGTCGTCACGCGGCGCCGCGGCCGCCGCGGCGGGCCAGCCGGCCGCCGCCACCAGCCCGGGGGAGCCCAGGTGGAAGGCGTGGGGCGCGCTCCACACCGCCGCCGGGGGCCGGCCGTGCGCGGCCTCCAGGGCGTAGGCGACGAGCCGGAACAGCGGATCGGCGGTCGCCCGGCGGGCCAGGCCGCCGCCGGCCGGGGCCGTCACGGCACGTCCTTGCGGGCCAGCATCCGGTACGCGTTCCCGCCGTCGGTGTACCGGGCCGCCGCGGTGCGCAGCGCGTCGAGCACCGCCGCCGCCGCGAAACACGGTACGGACGCCACCCGTACGGCACCCGCCCGCGCCCGCGCGCCCGCCGTCGGCGGCGGCCCCCACGGCCGGTCCGGGTCAGGGGCAAGCCGCGCCGCGGTCAGCGCCACCGCCCCGAAGAAGTCGTTGCCCTGGTGGGCCGGGCCGTGCTCCTCCGCGAGGACCGTGAACCCCCGGTCGGCCAGCGCCTCCCGCAGGTTCGCGGCGGGGATCAGGTGCTGGTGCTGCGGCTGGAACCACGGCAGCCACGCCGGACCGAGCAGCCGGGCCATCCGCGACTCCGGATCGGGCAGCTCGACCGTCAGGTACCCGCCGCACGGCAGGACGGCCGCCGCCGCGTCCAGCTCGGCCAGCGGATCCCGGGTGTGCTCCAGGTAGTGGTACATGCTGACCACCTCGTACCGGCCGGCCAGCTTCGGGGCGAACTCCGGGAACTGGCCCCGGTACCCCGTCTCCACCCAGCCGCGCCGCTCCGCCCCGCAGACCCCGTCGCCCATGTCCAGCCCGTCGAACCGGGTCCGGGGCCACACCTCGCGCGCCGCGTTGCAGAAGTGGCCGTGCCCGGTGCCGACGTCGAGCCAGGACGCGGGGACCGTGTGCGGCAGCAGCATCTCCGCCCGGCGCCGGTAGGACGGGCCGAGCCGGCCGAAGACCGTGCCGGCGCCCTCGCCGCCGCGCCCGTCGTAGAAGTCGCGGTAGTAGAACTCCAGCCCCTCCGGGGTGAGCCGCGGATTCTGGAAGACGTGCCCGCAGGCCCGGCACGCCTCCAGCGTGAACCGGCCCGGCTTCCCCTGGAGCAGGTCGGGCACCCGCACCCGGACCGACAGCGGCCCGGAGCCGCACCACGGGCAGTCGGGGCGCCGCTCCTCGAAGAACCGGCCCGTCCCCGCGTCCAGTTCGGCCCGGTACGCCGCGGCCGCCCCCGGACCCCGGCCTCCGTCCGCGTCCCGGGAGCCGCCCGCCGCCACGGCGGTACGCAGGGCCGCGCCGAGGGAGCGCACCGGCCGGCCGGCGGTGGCCCCGGCCAGATCGGCGGGGCGCAGCGGGGAGCCCGGCCCGCCGAGGACCAGGTACGGCTGGAGCCAGTACAGCCCGGCCGCCGCCGCCCCCCACCGGCCCTGGCGCAGGGCGACGGCGGCGAGCAGCGCCAGCCCGGACAGCTGGGCGGCGGCCAGCGCCCCGGCCGGCAGGCCCTGCGCCCGCAGCTCGGCGGCCCGCCCGGCACCGCCGGCACCGCCCGCGCCGGGGCCGCAGCTCAGACCCGGGGCGACGGCCAGCCCCGTCGCCCCGGCGGCGTACTCCTTCAAACGCCGGGTGAGCGCCAGGAGTTCCGCCGGGCCCGCGTCCGGCCCCGGCCCGCCCCCGCCGGCCGCCCCGGCCCGTTCCAGCACCTCCTCGGCGACCAGCACCGCGAAGCCGGCCCCCCGCCCCTCCCCGAGCCGGTCCCCCCGGTACCGGGCCGGGTCCACCAGCCGCAGCAGCCCGAGGGCCCGTTCGGCCGGCAGGTCCCCGGGCAGCAGGTCCAGCACCCGCAGCCCCTCCCGGTCGGCGTACGCGCACGCGGCGAGGAAGACGGCCGCGTCCGGTTCCACCCCGCGGGCGGTGAGCAGCCGCCACCCGGCGGCCCCCGGCACCCCGGCCGACGCGGGCGGGGCGGCCGGCAGCACCGGGACCGCCCGCAGCCGGCGGCCGGCCCGTACGGTGCCCGCACCGAGGGCGGCCAGCAGCACCGCGGAGGTCCAGCGGACGCGGGGGAGTACGAGCGGTGTCATGTGAGCTTCTCCAACCGGTCGGCAGCGGCGGACGCCCCGCCCGCCGCGGCGAACGATGCCTGGATCCGCCGGGCGGCCCGGCGGGGGCCGGGATCGTCCAGCACGGCCGTGATCGCGTCCCGCAGTTCCTCGGCCCCGGTCCGCCCGAACCGCACCCGGACCCCGGCCCCGGCGTCGGTGACCTGCCGGGCCACGATCGGCTGGTCGTCGCGGATCGGGGCGACCACCAGCGGCAGCCCGTACGCGAGGGCCTCGCAGACCGTGTTGTGGCCGCCGTGGCAGACCACCGCGTCCAGGTGCGGCAGCAGCTCCAGCTGCGGGACGCTCGGCCGCAGCAGTACGTGCCCGGGCACCTCCCCGACCAGCGCGGCTGGCGCCGCCAGCACCAGCTGCACCTGCGGCGCGAGCCGTTCGGCCGCGCCCAGCACCGCCCGGTAGAACCGGGCGCCCGCCTCCTGGTTGAGGGTGCCCAGGGACACCAGCACCCGCCGCCGGCCCGGGTCCAGCCGCCGCCAGGGGAACCCGGGCACGGCCGGCCGCGCCCCGAAGGCCGGGCCCACGTACGCGTGGTGCGGGGCGCAGACGGCGCCCGGCCCCAGCAGCTCGGGCGTGGAGAACACCAGCACCAGCAGCTCGGAGAAGCGCGGGTCCCACCCGCCGCCGTCCCCGCCGCCCTCCCCGAACTCCGCCAGCAGCCCCGCGACCTGACCGGCCACCCACTCCCCGACCCTGGGGAAACCGGCGAAGGGGCCGGTCAGTTCGGCCGAGGTGCTGGCCGATGTCACCCACGGCACCCCGAGCCGGCGGGCGGCCAGCGGCCCGGCCAGGGCCTGCTGGTCGCAGACCACCACGTCCGGTGCGAAGCCCCGCACCGCCCGGGTCACCCCCGGCACCATCGCCCGGGCCAGCGGGATCAGCGCCTCCTCCCACAGGAACCGCAGCGCGCCCACCCCGCGCAGGTCCCGCCACCGCTCGTGCAGCGCGGCGTACCCGCCGCCGCCGGCGTCGTCCCCGGCGGGCAGGACCCGCGCCGACGGGGGCAGCAGCCGGGCCAGCGCGGAGGCCGGCCCGGTCCAGGCGACCTCGTGGCCCCGCGCGGCCAGTTCGGCCCCGACGGCCACGGTCGGGTTGACGTGCCCCGCCAGCGGCGGCACCGCGAACAGCGCCCTCACGGGACCAGAGCTCCCGCCCGCGGGCGGACCGCCGCCGCCCGGGACACCGGGGCCTGCGCCGTCGCGTCGAGGTGCGCCAGGACGGAGTCCCGCAGCACCCCGCTGCTCTCCTTGAGGACGTCGTGCCCCAGGCCCGGCAGGATCCGCAGCTCCGCCGCCGGCGCGTGCCGGACCAGCTCCCGGGCCCCCGGCACCAGTTCGGAGTGCTCGCCGCAGACGACCAGCGCCGGGCAGCGCAGCCGCGCGTAGTCGGCCGGGGTGAAGGCGCGGCTCCCGGCGATGTCGTCGATCAGGGAGGTCCGGTTGAGCAGGTCGTCGGCGATGGCGGTCAGGTGCGCCGCCTTGCGCAGCCGCAGGGCCAGCAGCTCCGCCGGCACCGGACTGTCCTCCAGGCTCAGCGCGGCCGCCGACAGGGTGTCCACCATGTTCTCCACCCACGGCCCGCCGAGCGGCGGTTCGAGGAGGGTGAGCCCGGTGACCAGGTCGGGCCGGGCCAGCGCCGCGTGCAGGGCCAGGGTGGCGCCGTAGCTGTTGCCGACCAGGTGCACGGGCCGCCGGCCCAGCCCCAGCGAGCCGAGCAGACCGAACAGGTCCCGCACGGCGGTCCGGCTGTCGTAGCCGTCGGCCGGGCGCTCGGTGCGGCCGTGGCCGCGCAGGTCGTAGAGCAGCACCTCGTGCCCGGCCCGGGCGGCCGGCAGCGCCACCGGACAGTAGAAGGAGGACAGGTTGTCGACGACCAGGCCGTGCAGGAACACCGCCAGGGGCCGGCCGGGACCGGCCGCCACGGCCGCCGGGGCGGCGGGGAGCCGCTGGACGTGGAAGCGCAGGGAACCCGCGCGGACGAAGGCCACGGCGGGCTCAGCCGGCCACGGCGGCGGAGGAGGCCCCGCTCCCCGCCGTGCCGCGGGAGAGGGAGGCGTGCGTGATCCGCCCGATGTGGGTGACGAGTTCACCCACGGACATGGCGAGGATCGCGTCCATGTCCTTCTCCGCGAGGAAGCCCATCAGGTCCACCGCGGCGCCGTAGCGGTGGTGCAGAGCCTCGGCGAGGGCGACGAACTCGATGCTCTCCAGGGCGAGGTCCTCGTTGAACGTCGTCTTCATCGTGACCTCGTCCGCGAGCAGGTACTCGTCGCCGACGATCTCCACCAGCATGCCGGTGATCTCGGCGAGGATGTCATTTCCCATGGCGTGTCTCCGTGAGGTGGAAGGGGACGTCGGACGGTGTGCCGTCGCAGGTCCACGCGACGACGTGGCCGGGCGGCGAGGATCCGAGCAGGGTGGTGCGCACCGGGTACGGGCGGCCGTCCGGGGACCGCACCAGGAGGCAGCCGTCCCCGGAGAACGGGTCGCCGTCCGGGTCGGCGGACACCCGCCACTCGCGCGGCCGGCCGCCGAGGCCGCTGCCGTGCGCCTTGGCGGCGGCCTCCTTGGCGCACCACAGGGCGGTCAGCGCGGCGGGCAGGCCGCCGGCGCCCCGGGTGCCCGCCGGGGCACCGGCGAGCGCCTCGGCGAGGGCGAGTTCCCCCGGCCCGAGGGCGACGCGGACCAGCGCGTCCGGGTCGGCGGCCACCGGCTCCAGGTCGATCCCCGCCGCCCGGCCGGGACGGGCGAGGGCGACGGCGATCCGGTCCTTGTGGGCGATCGTCAGCCCGAACCCGGCGGCGAGCGGCCCCAGCGCCAGCGGCCGGCCCGCCGGGTCGTTGCCGACCGGCACCTCCGCCGGGAAGACCGGTCCGGCACCGCCGTCCCACAGCAGCTGCCGCAGCGCGTCCTTGGCCGCGATCCGGCCGAGCAGCCAGGGCCCGCGCGCCCGCGGCGACAGCCGCTCGTACGCCGCCCGCTCGGCGGCGCCCAGGTAGCGGCGCATCACCAGCTCCTGCGAGGCGGGATCGCTCCAGCGCCTGCGGGCCAGGCACCAGCCGCCGGGCTGCGGTTCGCCGATGCCGCACACCTCCGGGGTGAACTTCATCGGCCAGACGCGCTCGTCGGCCCCGAACCGGCGGTACGTCCACCCCTCGATCCGGGCCCACACCCCGCCGTCCGGCAGGCGCAGCTCGACGTCCCCGCGCACGGTCACGTCCTGGACGTCCCGGACCCGGGCCGCGGCCCGGACGAGCCCGCCCGCGGCGGGCGGCGGCCCGAAGAAGCGGACGCGGTCCACGGTGGCGGGGAACACCAGCCGGTCCACGGGCAGGCTGAGCTGCATCCAGTGCCCGAACAGCTGTCCCGCCGCGTCGAGCAGGGCCCCCGGGTCGGGGAGCGCCCTCAGCACCCCCTCGATGCCGTCCGCGCCGACCGTACGCACCTCGTGCACGCCGGCGAAGCGGGGGCCGTGGAACATCCACCGGTCCCGGTAGAGGGCGGCCGCGCTGACCGGGGCGGGCCCGGGGTCGCGCAGGGGCGTCGTGTCGGGGGCGGGCGGCGCCCCGAACCGCTCGCCGAGCAGGACGACCACCGAGGCGTACTCCCCGAGCGCGACCCGGAACCGGCCGGGGCCCTCGCGGTGGACCAGGACCTCGACGTCCAGGGCCGGTTCGACGGGCAGCCAGCGCAGGGCGCGCACGTCCTCGTAGCCGGTCACCGCCAGGCCGGGGGGCGCGTGGCGCCGGGCGGCGTCCGCCGCGAGCTCCAGCATGGTGGTCATGGGCACGACCGGGAACCGGTCGGAGTCCTCGGGCCAGCCGTCGGGCTGGAGGTACACGCAGTGGTCCCGCACGCCGGGCAGCACATCGAGCGACACCCGCATCCTGTGCCTCCCCGCAACCCTCCCCCCACCACCGGGGGTACCCCCGGCGGCGGACCCTGCGTCAGGCTCCGCACCCGGCCCCGCGCCGGGTACCGGGCCCGGGCCCGCACCGGTGGCGGACCGGGGGTCCGCCCCGGCCGGTCGCGGCGGGCGGGCCGCCGTCCAGGCCTCCGCGACGCTGCGGGCGGCGGAACGGGTGTCGTCGAGGACCGCGTCGAGGGCGGACAGCAGCACCGGCCGCACCTGCGGTGCGGCGTGAGCCGGACCGGGGTCGGTGGCCGCGGCCGCGCCGAGCAGCCCGCCCAGGGAGGCCCGGGCCGCCTCGCCGAGCCGGACCAGCGGCGACCCCAGGTCCAGGCTCATCCCGCGCACCCCCGGCCCGGCCCCGGGCTCCGCCGCGGGCGTGTCGGCTCCGGACCGCCCTGTCCGCGTGCCGCCCCCGCCCCGTGCCGCCGGTGCCGCGGAGGCACCCCGCGCAGCGGTGGCGTCGGCGGGAGGGGTCCGCGTCAGGAGGTCCCAGTGGGGGGTGTGGCCCTCCGTCCAGAGCGCGGCGCAGGCGCGGGTCAGGGAGGGCAGGCCCGGCAGGCGGGGGGAGGAGGTGGAGACCGCCAGGTGGGGGCGGTCGCGGAGGGTGTCCTCGACGAAGCCCGGCAGGCTGCCGGGGCCGAGGGTCACGAAGCTGCGGACGCCCTGCTCCTCGTACAGCCGCAGCGTCAGCTCGCGGAAGCGCACCGGCTCCAGCAAGTGGCGTACCACCAGCCGCCGTACGTCCTGCGGGGCGTCCGGGAAGGGCGCGCAGGTGGTGGCCGACCACACCGGCACCGAGCCCGGTTCCAGCGGCAGCCGGGCGAACGCTGCCCGGACCTGCCCGAGGTAGGGCTCCCACATCGGGGTGTGGAAGCCCGAACGGAACGGCAGCTCCTGCCCGAGGACCCCTTCGCCGCGCAGCCGCGCGACCGCGGCCGCGACCTGTTCCGGGTCGCCGCAGACCACCGACTGGTGCGGGCAGTTGTCGTGGCTGACCACCACCCCCTCCAGCCCGTGCAGCGCCGCCCGCGCCCGCCCGGCACCGCAGCCCAGCGCCGCGTACACCAGGTCCGGGACCTTGAGGGAGCCGGGCCGCAGCGAGTCGAGGAAGGCGTCGGCCGCGTCCTCGGGGTACATGCCGGCGGCGACCATCGCCGCCCACTCGCCCAGGCTGTGGCCCGCGAGCACGTCGGCCCGGATCCCGAGCGCGGGCAGCACCCGGGCGTGGAAGCGGCCCGTCACGATGGCGTCCAGGGCCCGCTCGATCAGCGAGCCGCCGCGGGTCAGGCGCGGCCGCTCCATGCCCAGCCGGTCCGCGACGTCGTCCAGGACCGGGGCGAACTCCGGCTCCAGGCCCGGGAACAGGAACGCCACCCGGCCGCCCAGCGGTTCCGGGCTGAACCACACGTCCCCCCGCCCCCGCCAGGGCCGGCCCCGGGCCACCGCCTTCGCGGCCAGCGCGAGCCGCTGCGGCGTCGGCCCGGCCACCGCGACCCGGCAGGGACCGTCCCCGCCGGACACCGGCGACGGCGCGGCCAGCAGGGCCACCAGCTCCGCCGGGGTGCCCGCCGCCAGCAGGAGCACGCCGCCCCCCGCGCCCGCCCCCACGGGCGTGCCCGACCCCACGGGCGCGGCGGCCCCGGTGCCCAGCGGCATGAACCGGCGCACCGGGGGAGCCGCCCGCCCGGTGGCCGGCGCCTCCTCCAGCACCACGTGCGCGTTGATCCCGCCGAAGCCGAACGCGTTGACCCCGGCCCGGCGCGGCGCGGGCCCGCGCTCCCACGGCTCGGGCGCCGTCACCGGCCGCATCCGGGTCCGCGCCAGGTCCGGGTGGGGGTCCTCCAGGTGCAGGGTCGGCGGCAGCACCCCCTCGTGCACCGCCAGCGCGGCCTTGATCAGCCCGGCCATGCCGGAGGCCTGCATGGTGTGCCCGAGCGCCGACTTCACCGACCCGAAGCCGATCGAGCCGGCCCCCGGCCCCGCCGGCCCGAACACCCGCGCCAGGGTGTCCAGTTCCGCGGCGTCCCCCACCGGGGTCCCGGTGCCGTGCGCCTCCAGCAGCCCCAGCGCCCCCGGCGCCCGCGGGTCCAGCCCGGCCTCCCGCCAGGCCCGCTCCAGCGCCCGTACCTGGCCGGCGACCAGGGGGCTCATCAGGCTCGCCGCCCGGCCGTCCCCGGCCACCCCCGTCCCGCGGACCACCGCGTACACCCGGTCCCCGTCCCGCTGCGCGTCCGCGAGCCGCTTCAGCAGCACCACCCCGGTGCCCTCGGACAGCAGCGTCCCGTCGGCCGCCCGGTCGAAGGGCCGGATCCGCTCGCTCGGGCTCAGCGCCCGCAGCTGCGTGAACACGCTCCACAGCGTGGCGATGTGGCAGTGGTGCACCGCCCCCGCGACGACCGCGTCGCAGCGTCCGGACGCCAGCAGCCCGACCGCCTGGTCCACGGCCAGCAGCGAGGAGGCGCAGGCCGCGTCCAGGGTGTAGGCGGGGCCCCGGAAGTCCAGCCGGTTCGCGGTCCGGGCGGCGGTGAAGCTCGGCACCAGGCCGATCGAGGCCTCCGGCCGCTCCGGCCCCAGCGCCTCCTGGAACGCCGACCGCACCCGGGCGATCCGCCGCTCGCCCAGCTCGGGCGCCAGCTCCCGCAGGGTCTGCGCCAACTGGTGCGCCGTGCGCACCCGCTGGTCCAGCCGGGCCGTGGCCACCCCCATGAACCCGCCGCGCCCCAGCACCACCCCGATCCGGGACCGGTCGGCCGGCAGCCGCTCCTCGCCGCCCGCGTCCGCGACCGCCTCGGCCGTCGCCCGCAGGGCCAGCAGCTGGTCCGGCTCGGCCCCCTCCACGGCCGCCGGCATGATCCCGAACCGGGTGGGGTCGAAGCCGGCCAGGCCGTCGACGAAGCCGCCCCGCCGGCAGTAGAACCGGTCGCCGGCCGCCGGGCCGGAGGCCGCGTCCGGGTCGTAGTACACCTGCGGGTCCCACCGCTCCGGCGGCACCTCGCCGATGCAGTCCGTACCGGCGAACACGTTGCGCCGGTACGCCGCCAGATCCCCGGCGCCGGGGAACACCGCGCCCATCCCGACGACCGCCGCGTCGGTCGGACGCGGACCGCGCCCCGCCCGCTCACTCATCGCCCCGCCCCTCCGGCCCGGCGGCCGCCAGGACCACCTGTACGTCGTCCCCGTGCGCGAGTTCGGCGAGGAACGCGGCGGCCCCCGCCTCCGGCGCGATCAGCGGGATCCCGCGCCGGGCGTACTCCCGCTCCAGCTCCGGGGTGACCATCCCGCCCGCCTCCGCCGCCCACGGCCCCCAGTCCACCGACAGCACCCGGCCCGGGAAGGACTCCGCCCAGGTGCGCGCCAGCGTGTCGAGGGCGTCGTTGGCGGCGGCGTAGTCGCACTGGCCCCGGTTGCCGTACACCCCGGCGACGCTGCCGAACAGCGCCAGGAACCGGGGCGCGGGCCCCGTCCCGTGCTCGGCGGCCGCCGCCGCCAGGTGCCGGGCGCCGGCCACCTTCACGGCGAACACCTCCGCGAAGTCCGCCGCCCGCTTCTCGCGCAGCAGCCCGTCCCGCAGCACTCCGGCCCCGTGCACGATCCCGTCGAGCCGGCCGTGCCGGGCCCGTACGTCCGCCACGACGGCCCGGACCGCCGCCCCGTCCGTGACGTCGGCGCGGTGGTAGCGGACGGAGGCCGCCGCGCCGGCGAGGCCGTCCAGGGCGGCCCGCACCTCCCGCTCGGAGAGGATCCGCGAGGCGGCCGCCTCGATCTCGGCCGGGGTGCGCAGCCCCGAGGCGATCAGCGCCGCCCGCAGCGCCACCCGGTCCCGGGCCTGCCCGAACGCGTCCTCCCCGGGCGGTGGTTCGGGCGTCCGGCCGATCAGCTCGACGTGGCACCCGGTGGCGCGGGCCAGCGCGAGCGCGGTGCGGGCGGTGATCCCGCGGGCCCCGCCGGTGAGGAGGACCACCGAGTCCGGGCCGAGCGGCAGGGCCCGCCCGGCGGCGGCCGGTGCGGCGGGCACCGCCCGGCGGGCGAACCGGGCCCCGTCCGGGGCGTACCCGACGCAGGCGCCGTCCCCGTCGGCGGCCCCGCAGGCCAGCTCGGCCAGGAGCAGCCGGGCGGTCCGCTCGGGGTCCTCCTTGGGGTGGACCTCCACCGCGCGGACCAGCGTGCCGGGGAACTCCAGCGCCGCGCTGCGGGCGAACCCGGGCAGACCGGCCCCGGCCGTCCCGGGCGCGGTGACCAGCAGCAGCCGCCCGGCCCCGCCGGCGAGGGCCTGCCGCAGCCCCTCGAAGGCCCCGGGCAGCACCGGGTCGGCCCCGGCCCGCAGCGCGGTCAGGTCGACGATCCCGTCCAGCCCGGCCTCCGCCCCGGCGAGGAGCCGTACCCCGGCACCCCGCTCGCGCAGCGCCCCGGCGAGAGCGGGCGCGAGCCCCTGTCCGTCCTCGACGATCCCGATGCGCAGGCCCCGCAGCGCCTCCGGGTCCCCGGCGGCCGGGGCCAGGGGCACCGCCGCCACCCGCAGCCGAGCGAGCGGGGCCGGTGCCGTTCCGGGCCCAGGCTCCCGCTCCTGTTCATGCTCCTGCTCAGGCTCCCGCTCCGGGCCGGTGGCGGGGCCGGGCACGGCGCGGGCGACGATCCAGTCCACGATCCCGCGCAGGGTCTTGATGCGGGACAGCTCCTCGACGGCCGACCCGGTGGAGCCGCCCGGCTCCCGCGGGAGGCCGATGCGGTCGGCCAGGGCGCCGATGATCTCCACCCGCTTGATGGAGTCGATCGACAGGTCGGCCTCCAGGTCGAGCTGCGGGTCGAGCATGTCCCGGGGGTAGCCGGTCCGGATGTGGACGACCTCCAGGACCGCGTCCATCACCTCCTCGGCCGTACGCGGAGCCGCGCTCCCCCCGGCAGCGGCAGCGGCAGCCGCTGCGGGCGCCGGCACGGGCGCGGGCGCGGTACCGGCGCCGGCGAGCAGCTCGCGCGGCAGGGCCTCCGCCGGACCCGCCGCCTCCGCCCCGGGACGCGCGGGGGCCGGCACGCCCAGGTACCCCAGCAGCACGGCCCGCTGCGCCTCGACCAGTTCGCGCGTCCCGCGCAGGTACTCCAGCACCGCCTCCTCGCGCCGGTCCCCGCCCGCCGGCGCGGCGGCCTCCGCCCGCGCCGGGAGTTCCACCCGCCGGGCCGGCCGCAGCCCCCCGGCGACCGGCTCCCCGTCGGCCGTACGCACCAGGTGCCCGTCCACCAGCCAGCCCGGCCGGCCCGGCGCCCGCTCCGGCAGCCGCCGGGTCCGTCCCCGGAACAGCGCCTCCGGCTCCACCGGGACCCCGGCCGCGACCAGTTCGGCCAGCGCCGCCACCAGCCGGGCCAGGCCGTGCTCGCCCGGCACGTCCAGCGGGACCACCGTGTGCGGGCGCTCCCCGAGGATCCGGCCGACCAGCCCCGACAGCACCCGGCCCGGCCCGGCCTCCACGAAGGTCCGCACCCCGGCCGCGTACATGGCCTCCACCTGCTCCGTGAACCGCACCGGCTCCGCCACCTGCCGGGCCAGGAGCCCCCGTACCGCGTCGGGGTCCGCCGGGTACGGCCCGGCCGTGGTGTTCGACCAGACCGGTACCGAGGCCCCGGCCACCTCCGTCGCGGCCAGCTCGGCGGCGAGCGCCCCCGCCGCCCCCGCGACCACCCCGCTGTGGAACGCGCAGGCCACCGGGATCGGCTCCGCCGTCAGCCCCGACGCCCGCAGCGCCTCCACCGCCGCGGCGACCGCCGCCGTCGGACCCGAGACGACGCACTGCCGGGGCGCGTTGTGGTTCGCCACGACGCACCCGGCCCGCTCCACGGTCTCCCGTACCTCCTCCGGGGCCGCCGACACCGCCGCCATCGACCCGGGATCGGCCCCGGCGGCGGCCAGGATCGCCTCGGCGCGCCGCGCGCTCAGCCGCAGCAGGCCCGGAGTGTCGTACACCCCGGCCGCCCACAGCGCGGTGAGCTCCCCGTACGAATGCCCGGCCACGCAGTCCGGCCGTACGCCGAGCCGTCCGAGCAGCAGGTGCGCCGCCGCCCCGGCCAGCCCCAGGGCGGGCTGCGCCACCCGGGTGTCGGTGACGGCGGCCCGCTGCGCCGACCGCCCCCCGGCGCCGAAGGCCGCGGGCGGGAACATGGCCGACACCACCGGGCCGGGCGCCCCGTCCAGCAGCCCGCGCAGTGCGGGGAACGCCGTGAACAGCTCGCCCAGCATGCCCGGGCGCTGGCTGCCCTGCCCGGGGAACAGGAACGCCACCCCACCCGGATCCGCCGCCTCCTCCCGTACGTGGACCCCCGCGCCCGGCTCGAACGCCCGGGCCCGCTCCAGCCGGACGGCCAGCTCGTCCGCGTCGGCGGCCACCACCGCGACCCGTACCGGGCCCGACCCCGACGCCGCGGCCTCCGCCGCCAGGTCCCGCAGGCTCCACGGCCGCCCGGCCGCGTCGTTCTCCTCCAGCCGGGCCGCGAGCCGCGCCATCGCCCGGCCCGCCGCCCGCCGGTCCCCGCCCCGGAAGCAGAACAGCTCGGCCGGCCACTCCTCCAGCCCGTGCCCCGGCTCGTCCGCCCCGGCGTAACCGGCCAGCACGGCGTGGTAGTTGGTGCCGCCGAAGCCGAAGGCGCTGACCCCCGCGATCCGCCGCCCGGCCGGCACCGCCCAGGGCCGGGCGTGCTCGTCGAAGAAGAACGGGCTGGTCGCCTCCTCCCAGGCCGGGTTGGGCGTCTCGACGTGCAGGGTGGGCGGCCGTACACCCGTGTGCACGGCCCGGGCCGCCTTGATCAGCCCGGCCAGTCCGGCCGCGCACTTGGTGTGCCCCAGCTGCGACTTGACCGACCCCAGGGCGCAGGACCCCGGCCCCGCCCCGGACGCGGCGAACAGCTCGGTCAGCACCGCCAGTTCCGTGCTGTCGCCGACCACCGTGCCGGTGCCGTGCGCCTCGACCAGGCCCACCTCGGCCGGGGAGATCCCGGCCCGGGCGTAGGCCCGCTCCAGTGCCCGGCGCTGCCCTTCGGGCCGGGGTGCGGTCAGGCCGAGGGAGCGGCCGTCGCTGGCGGCGCCGACCGCCTTGACGACCGCGTACACCCGGTCGCCGTCCCGCTCCGCGTCCGCGAGCCGCTTGAGCACCAGCACGCCCACGCCCTCACCGAGCGCGATCCCGTCGGCGGCCGCGTCGAAGGGCCGGCAGCGGCCGCCGGGGGACAGGGCGCGGACCGAGGAGAACAGCAGGTAGTCGTTGATCCCGTTGTGCAGGTCCGCGCCGCCGCACAGCACCATGTCGCTGTCCCCGTCGCGCAGTTGGCGGCAGGCCAGGTCCAGGGCGGCGAGGGAGGAGGCGCAGGCGGCGTCGACGGTGCAGTTCGCGCCGCCCAGGTCGAGCCGGTTGGCGACCCGGCCCGCGATGACGTTGGCGAGCACCCCGGGGAAGGAGTCCTCGGTCAGCCGCGGCAGCTGCTCGTCCAGGCCCTCGGGGACCGAGCCCAGGTAGCCGGGCAGCAGCGCCCGCAGCCCGTACGCGCCGGCCAGCTCGGTGCCGGCCTCCGCCCCGAACACCACCGAGGTCCGCGAGCGGTCGAACTCCCGCTCCCGGCCGTACCCGGCGTCCCCGAGGGCCCGCGCGGAGATCTCCAGGGCGAGCAGCTGGACCGGTTCGATCCCGGCGAGCGACGCGGGCGGGATCCCGTGGGCGAGGGCGTCGAAGGGCACCGGGCCGAGGAACCCGCCCCAGCGGGAGGGGGTGCGCTCGCCGGCGCGGGCCGGGTCGGCGTCGTAGTGGAGCGCCGGGTCCCAGCGCTCGGCCGGCACCTCCGTCACCGCGTCCGTCCCGTCGAGGACCCGCGCCCAGTAGCCGGCCAGGTCGGGGGAGCCGGGGTAGGCGCAGGCCATGCCCACGATGGCGACGTCCAGCGGGTCCGGCGCCGCGTCCGCCTCCGCGGGCGGGGCCGGGAGTTCGGCGGCCCGCCGCTCCAGGAGCCGGGTCGCCCCCTCGGTCACCTGCGCGTGCAGGGCCGCCACCGTCGTGGTCCCGGAGCGCAGGGTGGCGGCCTGCCCGAGCATGAACAGCCCCTCGGCGTACTGCTGTTCCTCGCCGACCGGCTCCAGGGCGGGGGTGTCCGGGGCGCGCCGCAGCCCCTTGCTCGCGATCCGCAGCCGGCCCAGGTTGAGCCGCTCCAGCTGCTCCCACACCTCGCGCTGCGGGACGCCGTCCCGCTCCAGCCGCCGCCGGGCCGCTTCGAAGGCCTCGGCGTACGGGGTCGCCGCGCAGCGGGTGGCGTGCCCGGGCGCGGTGTGCAGCAGCACGGTGTCCGCGCAGTCCACCGCCGTCCGCTGGAAGACCGGCAGCACGGCCCCGCAGGCCACGGCCTCCTCGGTGAACAGGTAGGCGGTGCCCATCAGTACGCCGGTCCGCGCGCCCCGCGCGGCCAGCGGCGCGGCGGCCGCGACCGCCATGGCGGCGGAGCGCCCGTCGTGGATGCCGCCCGCGAACAGGACGTCGAGGGCCTGCGGTTCGGGACACGACAGCAGCCGCTCGATCTGCTCCTCCCAGAGCGGGAAGGAGGCCCGCGGTCCGACGTGCCCGCCGCACTCCAGCCCCTCGAACACGAACCGCCGCGCACCCTCGGCGAGGTACCGCTCCAGCAGGCCGGGCGAGGGCACGTGCAGGTGGGTACGGATCCCGGCCGCCTCCAGCGGGGCCGCCTGCGCGGGGGTGCCGCCGGCGATGACCGCCCACGGCGGGCGGGCCCCGGCCACGGCCGCCAGCTGCTCCCGCCGCAGCTCTTCCGGGGCGAAGCCCAGCAGGCCCACGCCCCAGGGGCGGTCGCCGAGCCGTTCGGCGGTCTCGGCCAGGAGCCGGCGTACGTCCGGGCCCTCCATCACCGCCAGCGCGAGGTACGGCACCCCGCCCCCGGCGGCCACCGCCTCCGCGAAGCGGGCCTGATCGCTCACCCGGGTCATCGGCCCCTGCGCGACGGACAGCGCGCGCTCCAGCGGCCGGGCCCGTACGGCGGCCTCCAGGTGCCCGGTGACGGCCGCGCGCACGGCCCGGACCACCCCGCCGGTGGTGCGGTGGCGGGCGGCCAGGCGGGCCGCCGAAGCCCCGTCCTGGCCGACGGGCAGCAGCTGCGCCCGCAGGCCGCGGGCGCCGAGCAGGGCGGACACCGGCCCGGCGGGGGGTTCGGGCAGGTCGGGGCGGGTGAACACGCGGTGCCCGTCCAGCAGTCGGGTCTCCGAGCCGTCCATGGCGCGCAGGGCGGAGGCCACTTCGGCGGGCAGCGCCCCCTCTCCCTCCGCCGTCAGGGCGAGCTGGACGTCGAGCACGACCCCGGCGGCCCCGCCCGCCACGGCCGCGGCTGCCGTGTGCGGCCCGATCCCGCCGAGGGCCAGTACGGGCACGCCGGGACCGGAGTCCGCCAGGAGCTGCTGGAGCAGCACGAAGGTGGTGGCCCCGCCCACCCGGCCCCCGGCCTCGTGGCCCTTGGCGACCAGGGCGGACACCCCGGCGGAGACGGCCGCCGCGGCCTCGGCCCGCCCGGTGGCCTCCGCCCAGACCCGGGGCCGGCCGGGCGCCGCGGCCCAGGCGGCCACCTGCTCCGGGGTGTGGGCGGCCGGGTCGGCCAGCAGCACGGTGTCCACCGCGGGCGGCAGCTCGCCGGGTCCCGTCGCACACCCCGGGGGAACCCGCACCCCGTACCGGCCGGCCCCGCCGCCCCCGGCCCCGCCGCCCCCGCCTTCCAGCCGGCGGGCCAGCTCGGCGAAGGCGCGCCGCGCGGCGTCCGGGTCCCGGCCGAGGTCGAGCAGGCCGAGGGAGCCGGCGCGTTCGGCCGCGGTCACGATCGCCGGGTTCGGCTCCTCGAACGGACTGACCGCGACGACCAGTTCACGGGCGGCGGCGGACTGCGGGTGCGGGTGGGTCACGAGCGCTCCTCTTCCAGTGCTGTGTGACATGGCGCGATACAGGGCGGAAGAACGGGGGAGAGCGATGCAGTGAGGTGCGGCGCCGGGCGTCATTCCGGTGCGGGCGGCGCGACCGGCTTGAACCGTGGTCAAACGCCCGACGCCGCGATGCATCGTGCGGGGGGCGTCCAGCACTGTCAACAGCCTTACGGAATACGCCGCTTCGCCCCGCCCGGCCCGCCGGCGCGCCCGCCCGCCGCCCCCGCGGGGCCCGCCGCGCGCCCCCGTCCCGCCGCTGGCCTGCGCCTTTCCCGGCCGGACCGACCGCCCCCGCGCACGGGGCCGCGTACGGCGTCCGGCCGGGCTCATGCCGCCCGGGCATGTCTTGCCGCCGAGCCGGTATGGGGCGCTCCCCGGACCCCACGTCAGTTGTTCACCCACCAGCCCTTACGGGTCCATGCCCACGCCGTTACCGTCCGCTCATGACCCCCACCCTCGCGCAACTCCGCTACCTCGTCGCCGTCGCCGACTGCCGGTCCATCACCGGCGCGGCCGCCTCGGTGTTCGTCGCGCAGTCGGCCCTCTCCAGAGCGGTCCAGGCCATGGAACGCGACCTGGGAGTCGAACTGCTGGCACGCCGGGGAAGGGGGGTGGACCTCACGCCGGAGGGGGCCCGGGTCGTCCGGCTGGCCCGTACCGTGCTCAACGCCGTCGAGGCCATCGACGACATCGGCACCCCGCACGGCAAGGACTCGCGCGCGGCCTTCACCCTCGCCACCACCCCCACCCTCGCCCTCGACCTGGCCACGGACCTGATGACGGGCTTCAGCGAGCGCCACCCCGGAGTGGACGTCCGGCTCCAGAAGTACGACAGCCGCGAAGCACTCGTCGAGGAACTCACCCGCGGGCGGGCCGAACTGGCCCTGGTCGACCTCCCCGTCGACAAGGAGCTCTCCACGCACTTCATCCAGGAGCGCGAAGTGGTCCTGATCTCGCCGATCGGCACCCGGCTGCCCAACCCCGTCCCCCTGCGCATGCTCGACGGCCTCCCCATGGTGCTGCCCACCCCCGGAACCGGCCGGCGCACCGAGATGGAAGCCATGTTCAGCTGCATGGGCGTCCGCCCCGTACCCTCCCTGGAAGTCGACGAACGCCTCGCCTGGGTCACGGGCGTCACCGACGGACGCGGATCCCTCATCTGGTACCGGGACGTGGTGGCCAGGGCCTTCGGCAGCAGGGCCGAGATCCGCTCCTTCACCCCGGCGCTGCTGCGCCCCGTGGGCATCGCGCACGCCCGCCGCCAGCTCAGCCGGGCGGCCCGCGCCTTCATCGCCCATGCCGGCCGCAAGGCGCCCGTACGGGAACCGGAGCGCTGAGCCCCGGGCCCATGCCGGGGCGGCATTGAACGATGCTCGAACGGGGGTTCCCGGGGGGTGGTGTTGCCCGGCGCCGCCGCCTCACATGGTCCGCATGCCCAGACTCCTGACACCCCCCGGGGCCGCCGCCCTCGCGACCGCCGCCCTCGCCGCGCTCCTGCCCGCACTGGCCTGGATGGCGGACGCCACCGCCGCCCCGGCACCTTCCGCCACCCGGACCGCCGCCTCCGCCCCCGCCCCCGCCCCCGAGAAGAAGTGCACCCTGCCCGGCGGCATGACCGAGATCAGCGGCCTCGCGATGAGCCGCAGGCACCCGGGCGTCTTCTACGCCGTCAACGACAGCGGCAACACCAACCAGGTCTTCGCCGTCGACTGCACCGGACCCACCGGAGTGCTCAAGGCCACCCTCACCGTCTCGGGCGTCGGCAACACCGACTGGGAGGGCCTGGCGATCGGCAAGGACGCCGCGGGCGGCCCGGCCGTCCTGGTCGGCGACATCGGGGACAACTTCGGCAGCCGCGCGGAGATCACCGTGCACGGCTTCCCCGAGCCGGAGCGGCTCGCCGACGCCACCGTCACCCCGGTGACCCACCGCTTCGCCTACGCCGACGGCAAGCACGACGCCGAATCCCTGCTCGCCGACCCGGCCACCGGCCGCATCCTCGTCGCCAGCAAGCTGATCGGCGCCGCCGGGCAGCTCTACCAGGCCCCGCTCCCGCCGGTCACCGGCCAGGTCAACACCCTCACCGCCGTCCGCCCCGGCCCGGTCTTCGCCACGGACGGCGCCTTCTCCCCGACGGGCGCCTCCTACACCCTGCGCAGCGGAGGCCCGCTGGGCGCCAACACGGCCACGGTCTACGACGCCTCGGGCACCAAGCTCGCCGACGTGGCCCTCCCCGTCCAGTCCCAGGGCGAGACCGTGACGTACGCGGACTGCGCGCACCTCCTGGTCGGCTCGGAGAACGACCCCCAGATCTGGCAGGTCCCCCTCCCCCCGGAGGCCACCCCCGGCTGCGGCACCACCCCGACGCCCACCCCCACGCCTACGCCCACCCCGACCCCGACCCCGACACCCACCCCCGGTGACCTGAAGCTGGCCAACCCGGGCCCCCAGACGTGCCGGTTCAACCAGCCCTGCACCGTCCAGCTCACCGCCACCGGCGGAAAGCAGCCCCTGCGCTTCGCAGCCTCCGGCCTGCCCTGGGGCCTGACCCTGGACAGCACCTCCGGCCGCATCACCGGCAAGCCCTGGAGCACCGGCACGGCCCAGGTCACCGTCACCGCGACCGACTCCGCCGGCGCGAGCGCGGGTACGTCCTTCGCCCTCACCGTCAACTGGTTCTGACCCGGGGTCAGCAGTACTCCTTCCAGGGCGACGGCCCGTCACCGTGGTAGTGCCCGTACCCGAGCTCGTCCATCGGGCAGGGCCGGAACCCGTCCACCGACCGGGGATCCCCCGCCAGGAAGGCCCGTACGATCCGGTCGGCCTGGCGGGCGGGGTCCTCGTCCGTCACCGCCGTCGCCAGACCGAACTCCTCGGCGCGCCCGTACGAGCCGTCCGGATCCTGCTCGTCACGGAAGAAGTAGACCAGCACCTGCCCGGGGTGCTTCGGGTCCGTCCACACATGGCCGAGTTCGCACGACCAGCGCTCCAGCCACCCGGTCTCGCCGCGCAGCCCGTCGAGCACCAGCCGCGAGACCGTCTGGGCCGGCCACTCCCAGCCGCCGTCCGATCGGGCACGCTCCAGCTCGGCGTCGTACTGGGCGGCGTCGAAGCGGTACTCGGGGAGCGTGGGAGCCCCCTCCCCGGCGTGCCTGGACGTCTTCCAGCTCCACACGACGGTGTCGCCGTCGCGCCGCAGCGTGAGGTACAGGAGGTCGTGGCAGCCGCACCCCCGCTCGGCGAAGTCCACCCTGTGCGGCCGGTCGCCCACCCACAAGGGTCCGTCGGGCAGCAGCCAGTCCCTGGGGTCGCCCGTCACGGCGCAGTAGTCCTCGTCCTCGAAGGCCTCTTCGATCACGTCCACCCCGTCGACGAGCGCGCGGACCTCGTGCGGGCCGTACGGCGGGTCGTACCTGACGATCAGGCGCAGAACGTTCAATTCCTTGGTCATCACGCCAGGCTGACCCGTCGGCGCCCCCGGTGTCACACGGTTTTGGCGGCCGCCGGAGTGCCGTATAGTTGATCTCGAGCCCGCAGCCGGGAAACACGGCGGACGGGACGATGCGTTGGTGGTCCAAGGAAAGACACCCCACTTCCCGTGGGGGAATGCAGGTGCAAGGCCTGCCCAGCGCTCGAACGAAGGCCCCGGCCTCCTCACGGAGACCGGGGCCTTCCGCGTGTGGCGGGCCGGTCCGGTGCCACGGCTCCTGGAGCACCGTGAAGCCCGCCGGGGCGCGGTCGGACTTCGGGGCCGGGGCAGCGGGGCCGGGGCAGCGGGGCCTACCGGCGGACGGCCACGTCCAGGACCACCGTGTAGTGCTCCTGGAGCATGCCGTCCGGGAAGAGGGCCAGCAGGCGGGCGCGTTCGGCGGTGAGGAAGGCGTCCGTGCCCGGCTCGCCCACCAGGAAGAGCGAGTGCGTCGACAGCTTGCCGAGGTGGGCCCCCACGGAGATCCGGCGCGACCACTTCAGCCGCCGCGTGGTGAAGTGCAGACCGGGCAGTGAACGGGCCGGCTCGTTGATGTACCAGCCCGGGCCGAACCGCTTCTCGATGCGCGCCTGCTGGTCGGCGATCCACTCCACGTCCGTGTCGGGGTCGTTGGAGAAGACGGCCAGCGCGCCCCCGGGCCGCAGGACGCGCAGGGCCTCGGGGCCGGCGAGGGCGGGGTCCGTCCAGTGCCAGGACTGCGCGTACGTCAGCAGGTCGAGGCCCGCCGTGGCCAGCGGCAGCCGGTCGCCGTCGCCCCGGACCAGCGCGATCCCCGGGTTGCGGCGGCGGAACTCCGCCGCCATGCCCTCCCCGGGCTCCACCGCCACCACCCGGGCCCCGCGGGCGTGCAGGAGGGCGCTCGCGATCCCGGTGCCCGCCCCGACGTCCGCCACGCGGGCGCCGGCCAGCGGGAACCCGGCCAGCTCCTCGACGCCGTCGAACAGCGCGGCCGGATAGGAGGGCCGGTGCGCGGCGTAGCGGGCCGCCGCCGAACCGAACGAACGCGCACGGGATCCGGTCGTCATACCGTCCATCATGGACCGCCGGTCAAGAGGGCCCGGCCGGGTCCGTCTCAGTCGACCTGGAGCTCGCCCATCCGGCTCCAGCCCGTGGCGCCCGCGATGGTGGTGCTGACGATGTCGGGCGTGCGGGTGACCAGCGGACGCATGGTCTCCAGGGCCTTGGCGAAGTGCTCGGAGGTGACGTGGGCTTCGGCCGCGTCGTCCTGGAACGCCTCCACCAGGACGTACGTGTCCGGCTCCTCCAGGCTGCGGGACCACTCGAACCACAGGTTGCCCGCTTCGGCGCGGGTGGCGCGGGTGAACTCCGCGACCTTCTCCGGCCACTGGTCCACGTATTCGGGCTTGACGGCGAATTTCACCACAATGAAGATCATTCAGCCATTGTAGGCACGGGCCCGGCCGCCCCGGCCGTCAGGACCCCTCCTGGAGGTAGGCGGCGATCAGGGCCAGGTCGTTGGCGATGCCCACCACGTCCTCCGGGTCGGCGGTCGGCGTCATCGCGCCCGTGACGCCCGCGTAGAAGGTGTCGAAGCGTCCGCCGCCCTTGTCCAGGTAGCCGGCGATGGTGATGGCCCCCACCGACAGCCGGTCGTTGAGGAGGTCGCCGCCGACGGCCGCGCCGGTCTTCGCGAACACCTTGCCGCGCGCGGGACAGTCGCGGCAGTTCTGCGCGAGCAGCCCGTCGACCCCGAGGATCGGCAGCGCCTCCCGGAACCGCCGCGCGTCCGGCGTGCCCTGCCAGTACGCCAGCATCTGCACCAGCGCCCGGGGTGTGACCCGGTCGGCGGGATTGCCGCCCCGGCCGTCCATCAGGGCCACCTGCTCGCGGTCGACGCCCGCCCGGTCCAGGAACGCGGCGAGCACCGGGAAGCCGTCGGCGCACTGCCGGCTGCCGGTGGTGACGGCCAGCAGGCAGACGTCCAGGTTGGCGCCGAGGTTGTGGCTGACCTTCAGGATCAGCTTCGCGTACTGCTCGTACGGGGGCGAGGTGTACGCGGCCACCCGCGGCCGGCCCGCGTAGTCGCGCGGCAGCCGGGCGACCGGATTGGGGCCCGTCGCGGCGGCGGTGACCTCCACCCCGGCCCGGCCGAGCGCCTGGATCAGCGCCGTCCGGCCGAACGCGGCCGGGTCCGTGACCGGCGAGGTCCGCAGCAGCGGCCGGGCGTCCGCGGCGATGGTGCCGGACAGCCGGATGCGGGTGCCGCCGTCGGTGGCCGCCACCGTGATGTCCGTCGGCTTCCCCGCGGCGACGGTCCTCACCGTCGAGGTGACCTCGTACGGGGCGACCTTGGGCCGCCACTCCAGCCGGGCGGCGGCGCCCGCCCGGTCGCCCGGGGTGGTCAGCAGGTCGACGAGGTTGTCGTTGACGATCAGCGGGGTCGGTACCGGGTCGAGCCCCGGGTCGGGCGCGAAGAGCCGGCTGTCGACGATCACGTCGCCCTCCACGCGGGTGATGCCGGCCGCGCGGACCTGCCGGGCGAGCTCGTCGATCCCGGCGAGGGGGTTCTCCGGGGTGAGGGTGGCGCCGGGGAAGTCGTTGGCGTAGGTGTGGTCGAGGTCGGTGTACGCGACCGTCCCGTCGGGCCGGGTCCGGCCGCCGAGGGTGAGGTCGCCCTGCGCGACGAGGTCGAGGTCGCCGGTCAGGGTGGAGCCGGCGCGCCGCCCGACCGCGTAGAGGGGCGTCACGAAGCGGTGGTCCGGGCCGAGGGTCCGCCAGGTGGCGGAGACGGGGAACAGCTTCGCGGTGGAGCCCGGTATGAAGAACTGCCCGGGGAACATGCCGTGCAGCACCCGGCCGCCACCGGGTTCCGTCTGCAGCAGCCCCCACTGGGCGTGGCGGTACTCGGGTTTGCGCATGATCTCGGTGATGCGGGGGTCGAGGCCGCCCCCGGAGGCCTCCGGCGAGGGCACGGGCGACGGCGAGGGGGCCGCCCGGGCGCCCGTACCGCAGGCGAGCGCCAGCAGCAGGGCCGCGCAGCAGCCGGCCGCCCGGCGCCGCAGCGCCACGGGGAGGATCGCAGTTCCCACGGCGCGCTCCGTTCGTCGGGGCCGCCTTCCCCGGCGGCCCGAGCCCCGTCAACAGCGTGCCACGCCCCCCTGGGCCCCGCACGTCACCCGATTGCCGCGGCCCCCGCTCAGCCCGCGGCCCGGCCCGAACCGCCGCCGGTACGCCGACGGGGTCACGCCCGTCTCCCGGCGCATCAGGGTCCGCAGGTTCGCGGCGGTGCCGAGCCCGCTGTGCCGGGCGACCGGCTCCATCCGGGACTCGCCCCGCTCGATCAGCCGGCGCGCCAGGGACTCGTCCGGCAGCTCGGGGACCGGGCGCTCCACGAACTGCCGCTGGCCGCCGTCCCGGTGCGCCGCGAGACCAGCCGCCGGCTCACGCAGTTGGCGATCTCCGCACCGTGGTCGCGGCGGACCAGGTGCAGTCCGAGGTAGAGCGCCGCCGCGCTCCCCGCGGCGGTGAGGATGTCGCCGTCGTCCACGAACAGCACGTCCGGCTCCAGGCGGACGGAGGGGAAACGGGCCCGGAAGGAGTCCGCCCACTGCCAGAGCGCGGTGGCCCGGCGGCCGTCGAGCACCCCGGCCTCGGCCAGTGTGAAGGCGCCGCTGCTGAAGCCGACCAGGCGGGCGCCGCGCGCGTGCGCCCGCCGGACGGCGTCGAGCACGGCCGGACGGCGTCGAGCACGGCGGGGCGGCGGGGCACCTCTACGTCGGGGCGGTTGGGGACGATGAGGGTGTCCGCCGTGTCGGCCGCCTCCAGCCCGGCCACCCCCGTGAGCGTGAAGAACCCGTCGCGCATCGGCGTGCGCGGCGCGGGGGAGCAGAGCGCGAAGTCGTAGAGGTCGCGGCCGGTCTCCGGCCTGCGCAGGCCGAAGACCTCGGTCGCGCAGCCCAGTTCGAAGGGGTTGGAGTTCTCGTCGACGATCACGACGACCCGGTGCGTGGATTCTTTCGGCATGTGCGATTCCTGGCAGTCACCCCGGCCGTGCGCAGCGGCGCAGCATGGTCCCATGACCGACGGACCCGTTTCCCTGGACAAGGCCCTGGCCTCCTTCGACGCCCTGTGGAGCCCGCGCATCGTCACGCGCGTCAACGACTACGACGTCCGCGTCGCCAAGGTCGAGGGCGAACACGTGTGGCACGCCCACGACCACACCGACGCCGACGAGTTCTTCCTCGTCCTCGAAGGGGAGCTGCGCATCTCCCTGCGCGAGCCCGGCGGGGAGCGCACGGTCGTACTCCCGCGCGGGGCGGTCTTCACCGTCCCCCGGGGCACGGAGCACAAGCCGCGCGCGCCGTCGGGCGCCGCCATCCTCATGTTCGAACCCGCCGGGACGCCGACCGTGGGCGACCGCCACGAGGAGGTCCCGGACCACGTGGACGCCACGACCGGGCACCCCCTCGAAGGCTGAGGCCGGCCGCCGGCCTGGCGGCCGGGAGTGATATCGCGGAACCGGCTGCACCGGCCATCTTGTGGCCTCGGGCGGGGCTGGCTACAGTCCGGTGTTACACGTGTAACTCGGACAGGAGTCACGTGCAGCTCCGCGTGAAAGGGCCGCAATGACGCATTCGCTCCCGGTCGAGCCCGACCTGACCTGGCCGCCCCCTCCCTTCCTGGCGCCCGTACCGCCGGTGGTCGCCGAGGACGGCGTACGCCGCTTCGACGGGGTCACCTACGCCACCCGGCCGGGCTACCGGCCGCGGCTGCTGGACGTCCAGGTGCCCGCCGCCGCGCGGGGCCCCGTCCCGGCCGTGGTCTGGATCCACGGCGGCGGCTGGCTGGAGGGCGACCGGCGCTACCCGCCGCCGACCGTGCCCGCCGCACTGCTGCACGGCACGGTGCTGGCGGCCGGGCTGGCCCTGGTCTCCATCGACTACCGCCACAGCCTCGAAGCGCCCTTCCCGGCGCAGCTGCACGACGTGAAGGCCGCCATCCGCTACGTCCGCAAGTTCGCCGGCGCCTTCGGCATCGACCCGGACCGCATCGCGGTGTGGGGCGAGTCCGCGGGCGGCCACCTCGCCGCCCTCGCGGGTCTGACCGGCCCCCACACCCCCGGCGCCGCCGCCCTGGAGGGCACCGAGGGCGTCGGCGCCGGCGACACCTCGGTGCGGGCCGTCGTCGACTGGTACGGCGTCTGCGACCTGGTCGCCCTGCGCGACCACCCCATGCCGCCGATGCCGCCGGGCGTGGAGTACCCGGACCCCTACGAGGCGCTGCTGGGAGGCACCGAGGAGGCGCGGCCGGAGGCGGCCCGCGCGGCGAGCCCGGTGACGTACGCCCGGCTCGCCGCCGGAGGGGCCGAAGGGGCCGACGCCGCCGGCGCGCCCGGCACGCCGCCGTTCCTGCTGGTCCACGGCACCCGGGACGGCCTGGTCCCCTACAGCCAGAGCGAGGCGCTCGACGCGGCGCTGCGCGAGGCCGGCGGGGAATGCGTACTGGAGCCGGTGGACGGCGGCGACCACATCTTCCTCGGCGTCCCGGACGTCGCCCCGATCGTGACCCGCAGCGTGGCCTTCCTCGCCCGCCACCTGGACGCCTGAGCCGTGCCCGCGAGCGAGAGACCCGTTCCCGCGCACCGCACGCCCGGAGTGCTGCCGCTCGGCCTGCTGCTGGCCGGCGCCACGGTCCTGCTGACGGCGGTCGTCCGCGCCGACCCCGCCCGCCCGCCGTTCCAGGGCGCCGACGAACGCTGGCTCGACCTGATGGGCGGCCCGCACCGGGGCGTCCCCGCCGCCGCGGCCGCGTTCCTGAACTGGTTCGGCGGCCCGGCGGGCGTCGTCGTACCGCTCGCCCTGCTGGCCTTCCTGCTGGTGCGCAGGCGCTGGTGGTCGGCGTGCTGCCTGCTCGTCGCCTACCTCGGGGCCAACCTGCTGGTCGTCCAGACCCTCAAGCGCCTGGTGGACCGGCCGCGCCCGGAGAACCCGCTGGTCCGGGTCGACCACGGCTCCTTCCCCTCCGGCCACGCGGCCGCGGCGGCGGCGCTCGTGGTGCTGGCCGGGGCGCTGCTCGTGCCGGCGGCGCGGCGGCGGGCCTGGTGGTGCGCGGGGGTGCTGTTCACTCTGGCCATGATGTGGAGCCGTACGTGGCTGCACGCGCACTGGCTCAGCGACACCGTGGCGGGAGCGCTGGCCGGGGCGGCGGCCGCGCTGCTGGTCTGGCGCGCGTTCGCACCCCTGCTCGCCCGGGAGGAGCGCGGCTCCGCACTGCCCGAGGGGGTGCCGCGGGCCGTGCCGCCGCAGGCCGCCGGGGGCTGAGGCGGGCGCGGCCGGGGGCCCCGGGGGGAGCCGCCCGGCCGCGTCCTCAGGACGACTGCCGGTGCACCAGGGCCGGTTCGATGCCCGGGACCGCCGGCGCCGTGCCCTGCGCGACCAGCGCGTGCAGGGCGTCCGCCACGGACGCGGCGGACGGCAGCTCCAGCGCGACGCTGGTCAGTGCGGGCCGCTGGAGCGCCGACAGCACCAGGTCGTCACAGCCCACGACGGCCACCTCGTCCGGTACGGGGATGCCCTCCGCCATCAGCGCGTGCATCAGCAGGGCCGCGTATTCGTCGTTGTACGCGAAGACGCCGTCCAGGCCGAGCTCCCGCCACCGGCGGGCCAGCGCCGTCGCGGACTCCCGGGTGTAGGCCAGCTCGACGGGGGTGACGGTCGCCGGATGCCGCGCGGCGACCTGCTCGGCACCGGCCAGCCGCGGCCGGGCGAGGGTGTCGAGGCCGCGCTCGCGCGGGATGACCACCCCGATCCGGGTCCGGCCCTGGTCGATGAGGTGCCGGGTCGCGGTCGCGCCGACGGAGGTGTGGTCGAAGGCGATGGTGTGCACCCCGTCCACGGGGTGCGAGGCGAAGGCGAGCATCCCGCGCACCCCGGCGCGGCGCAGCACCTCGGCCGTCTGCGGGGTGAGCCGGTCGCCGTCGAGGGAGAGCACCGCGGCGGGCCGCAACTCGGCCCAGGCGCGGGCGGCTTCGAGCGGATCGTCGAAGCGGCCGGCGTGCATGACGGTCGTGTAGCCGTGCCGCTCCAGCTCGCTGACCAGGTCGTCCACCCACTCGCTCACCAGGCGTCCGACCGCGGAGACGGAGGCGGGCATCAGGACCAGGTTGCTGCGGCCCGCGCGCAGGGACCTGGCGGCCGCGTTCGGCACGTAGCCGAGCTGTGCGGCGGCGGCCAGCACCCGTGCCCGGGTGCCCTCGCTGACCCGGTGGCCCTGGGTGTCGTTGAGCACGAAGGAGACGGTGGCGCGTGACACCCCGGCCAGGCGGGCGACGTCCGCGCTGGTGGCCGACGCGGGAGCCGATGCCTCTTTGGCCATGGCGTGCTTCATCGCTCTCTGTAGCCCGGTGCTGCCTTCTCGTTTCAGGTTACACGAGTTAAGGCCGAAAGTCCGGGGTGTCGGGTCGGAGGCGATCGGAGGCGATCGGGGGCGACCGGCCGGGAAATCCGATTGATCACTGTTCGCGCCTCCGATTAGCGTCCCCGCATGACCACCCCCTCTCCTGCCCGTACCGCCGAAACCGGCACCGCGGACTCCGCCGGCTCCGCCGACTGGCGCGAGGCCAACCGGGCCAACTGGGACGAGCGCGTCCCGATCCACCTCGGCAGCTCCTTCTACGACCTCCCCGCCTTCGTCGCCGGCCGGGACTCGCTGCAGGACTTCGAACCGGACGAGGTCGGCGACGTCGGCGGCAAGTCCCTGCTCCACCTCCAGTGCCACATCGGGCTGGACACCCTCTCCTGGGCCCGGCGCGGAGCCACCGTCACCGGCCTCGACTTCTCCGGGCCGGCCGTGGCCGCGGCGGGCGACCTCGCCGAGCGGATCGGCGCCGACACCGCGCGCTTCGTCACCGCCGACGTGTACGACGCCGTCGAGGCCCTGGACGGGCGGACCTTCGACATCGTCTACACAGGCTTCGGGGCGCTGTGCTGGCTCCCGGACATCACCCGGTGGGCGCGGACGGTGGCCGACCTCGTCGCCCCCGGCGGCTTCCTCTACCTGGCCGAGTACCACCCGTTCGCCGACGTCCTCACCGAGGACGGGCGGGCCGTCGAGCACGACTACTTCGAGCGCGGGGCGCTGGTCTTCGACGAACCGGGCACCTATGCCGACCTCGGCGCGCAGACCAGGTCCAACCGGACCGTCGAATGGCTGCACGGCATCGGAGAGGTCGTCAGCGCCCTGGCGGCCGCGGGCCTGCGCCTGGAGTTCCTGCACGAGCACGACCACGGCCACTTCCGCCTCCCGGCCGGGCTGTACGTCCCGCAGGTCTACTCGATCCGCGCGGTGAAGGCGCGGTAGCGGAGCTTCCTCTTTCGTGGGCTATAGTTGATCTCGAGCCCACCGCCGAGGAACACGGCGGACGGGACGATGCGTTGGTGGTCCAAGGAAAGACACCCCACTTCCCGTGGGGGAATGCAGGTGCAAGGCCTGCCCAGCGCTCGAACGAAGGCCCCGGCCTCCTCACGGAGACCGGGGCCTTCCTGCTGTGCCGGCCGGGCCGTCAGCCGTTCCGCTCGCGGCCGCCGGCCGGCAGGCCCAAGGCGCGGACGAGGTCGTCCAGTTCCGCGCGGAAGAGCTTGTCCGGGCTGGCGGTCTGGGCGCGCAGGTGCCCGTAGACCTCCAGGGTCACCAGGCCGTGCAGCCGGCCCCAGACGCGCATGGCCAGGGCCACGCCGGCCGGGGGCAGCCCTGGGAACGCCGGGCGGACCTTGTCGAGGAGCGGGGCCGCGAAGTCGGACCACTCGAAGTCGTCGCGCGGGTGCAGGGGTTCGGCGTACGGCCAGGCGGCGGCCGCGAGGGCGGTGAGGCCGAGGCAGACGCGCCGGGCGGCGTCGGGGGCGGCGCCGTCCGGCGGGGCCTGGTAGCCGGGCACGGGGTCGCCGTAAACCAGCCGGAAACCCTCGGGGTTGGCCAGCGCCCAGTCCCGAAGGGCGTGCGCCCAGGCCCGGATCCGGGCGGCCGGGTCCGTGGCGGGGGCCGCCTCCCAGGCGCCGTCCACGGCGTCGGCCAGCGACGTGTACACATCGCCGATGAGGGTGGTCACCAGGTCGTCGCGCGTGGCGAAGTAGCCGTAGATGGCGTTGGCGGTCATGCCCATCTCGCGTGCGATGGCGCGCAGGGTGATCGCGTCGGGCCCGCCCGAGGCCATCAACTCCAGCGAGACCTTCTTGATTTCGGCCGTCGTCTCGGCCCGCAGCCGCTCGCGGCGTCCCTTGGTGCTTCCCACGGTGCTTCCCACGGCGGCCACTCTACAGAGTCACTTTCCCGTGTGCCGTATCTTTACTTCACACCGTATAGTTTTCGAACGGCGTGCACCGGAGGGTCGGTCGCGCCATGTCACCGACCGGCACGACAGGGGAGAGCCATGCACATCGGAGTCATCGGGGCCACGGGCGGGATCGGCAGCCGCGTCGTCACCGAAGCCCTCGACCGGGGACACCACGTCACGGCGTTCAGCCGGGACGCCACGGGGATCCGGGAGGACCGGAAGAACATCACCTGGAAGAGCGTCGACGTCCTCGACGCCGCCGGAATCGCCGCCGTCCTGCCCGGACTGGACGTGCTGGTCAGCGGGTTCCAGCCGGGCAACGCGGCCAGGGACGTCACGGACACCGTGCGGCGGTCGATCGCCGACCCCGCCGTGTACGCGACCGCCGCGAGGGCGCTGCTGAAGGCGCTGGAGAGCCACCCCCGGACCCGGCTGATCGTCATCGGCGGCGCCGGCAGCCTGGAGGTCGAACCGGGCCTGGTCTTGGCCGACTCCGACGAGCACCTGTTCGCCACCCTCGACCCGCTCGGGCTGCCGAGGGAGTACGCGGCCGCCGTGCGCGGCGCCCGGGACGCCCTGGACGTGCTGCGCACCTCCAACCGGCTCTGGACCTACCTCAGCCCCGCCCTGGACATCGCCCCCGGCGAACGCACCGGCCGCTACCGCGTCGGCGGCGACCAGCCGGTCCGGGACGCGGACGGCCGCAGCCGCATCTCCATGGAGGACGCCGCCGTCGCCCTGGTCGACGAGGCGGAACTGCCCCGCTTCGTCCAGCGCCGCTTCACCATCGGCTACTGACGCACGGCCGTGCGGCGTCAGCCGTTGCGCCAGACGAGCGTGTAGCGCCAGAACAGGCGCCGGCGCAGACGCGCGCCGGGGAGGATGCGGCGGGCCTCGTCGGTGATCTCGGTGAAGCCCATGGACGGCGGCCGGGTGGGGGCGGTCATCCCGGCCGGACGGGGCACGCGGCGGCCCCGGTTCTTGACCCAGGCCATGGCGAGGTTCGCCGGGACGGCGGCGGCGCCGAGCAGGTGGTCGGCCGCCGACTCCGGACGGGCGAGGCCCACCACCACGAGGGTCCCGCCGGGCGCCAGGTGCCGGCGCAGCCGGACGAGGGATTCGGCGAAGGGCAGGTGGTGGAGGGCGGCCACGCACGTGATCACCCCGTACGGGCCCGGCGGTATCCCGGCCGGCGCCCGCGCCACGGTGAACGTCACGGCGGCGTCCGCCGGGGTCAGCTCCCTCGCCCGTGCGACGATCCCGGCGTCCGCGTCCACCCCCAGCACCGAGTCGGCCCGCCCGGCCAGCAGCCGGGCGAGATCACCGCTGCCCGAGCCGACGTCCAGGGCGCGGTCGCAGCGCCGGGGGAGCTGCCGCAGGATCCAGCGGTGGTAGTGGGCGTTGTGGTCCCACGGGTGGGCCGCGTGGAACCGTTCGAGGGCCCTGAAGACGCGTTGCGCCGGTGTCGTCATGGGCCCATCCGATCACCCCGGGCGCGGGGCGGGTATCCCGGGCGGGAGTAACTCCGGATGCGGCGCCGGGGGGCGCTGCCCAGAATGATCGTGAAACGCGGCGGAGAACGGCCGGACCGCCGACGAGACGATCGCGGGGCTGGAGATGGCGCAAGCGTCCCGGGCGGCGGGCCGCGGCCCGCGCCGCCGGCTGCTGCCCCCGCTCGTCGCGTGGCTCGTGGCCAACCTCCTCACCTGGGCCGTCGCCGGGGCCTCCGTCGCCGGCGACGGCTCCCGGGTGCGGTACTGGTCCACCGGCGGCCGCAGCCGCTGGGACTCCGCCCACTACCTGTCCATCGCCGAGACCGGCTACGAGATGTTCCGCTGCCGGGACCGCTACCCGGACTTCCCCGACGTCGTCTGCGGGAACGTCGCCTGGTTCCCCGGGTACCCCATGTCCGTCCGGGCGGTCTCCGCCACCGGGCTCTCCTACGAGCTGTCCGCCGCCGTCGTCACCGAGGCCGCCCTGCTCGGCATGTTCGCCGTGCTGTGGTGGCTGCTCGGCGCCCGGCTCACCCCGGCCACCGGCCTCACCCTCGCCGTCGGCACCGTGTTCCCCGGCGGCGTCTACTTCCACGCCCTGTTCCCGATCTCCCTCGCCACCCTCGCCCTGCTGGTCTGCGTCGCCGGGGTGAAGCGCGGCTCGTGGGCGGTCGCCGCCGCCGGCGGCTTCGCGTCCACCGCCTGCCATCCCGTCGGCGCCGTCGCCGCCGGCATGCTGCTCCTGAGCGCCCTCTTCGCGTGGCGCACCGACACCTGGCCGGTCCGGTGCGCCAAGGCCGGCTCGGCGGCGGCCGTCTCCGGCTGCGGCGTGCTCTGGGCCAAGTGGCTGATGTGGCAGGCGACCGGCCGCTGGGACGCGTACGAGACCATCCAGGAGTCCAGCTACGGACAGGGCGGCGTGCACCAGCCCTTCGACGAGATGGCCGCGGCCTACCGCTTCCCGTTCAAGGACTGGTACACGCCCGAGGGACCCCTCCCCTGGCTGGTGCGGCACGCCCTCGACGCGCACCGGACGCAGCTCTGGCTCGACACCGCCTTCGTCCTCCTCGTACTGGCGACGGCCGCCGCCCTGCTCGTCCGCCGCCGCGGGCTCGACCCGGGGGAGTGGGCGGCCGCCCTCCTGACGGCGGCGGTCTTCCTCGTCCCGTTCCTCGCCGGCGCGGAGATGTCCTGGTACCGCAACCACGCGCAGATGTTCACCGGGCTGCTCCTCGTCGCGCGCATGCCGCGGTGGGTCCAGGTGCCGCTGCTGGCCTGCTGCGCGGCGCAGTACGCGCTGCTCGGGGCGATGTTCTTCTCGGGCGTGCTGGTCTGACCGGGCCGGACACCCCCTAGCGCTGCTCCCCGTCCGTGTCACGGGCCACGAAGTAGGCGGGCCGGGCCTGCACGGCCGTGTAGATGCGGGCCACGTACTCGCCGAGCATCCCCACGCAGAAGAGCTGGACGGCTCCGAAGAACAGCACCGTCGTGATCAGGGAGGTCCAGCCGGGCAGGGTGTTGCCCGTGGCGTGGGCGACGAGGGTCCAGACGAGGAACCCGAGGCACACGGCGAGGCTGCCGGCGCCGATCGCCGTGGCCAGGCGCAGGGGCGCCGCCGAGAAGCTGGTGACGCTGTCCAGGGCCAGCAGGACCATCTTGTGCAGGGGGTACTTGGTGGTGCCCGCCACCCGCTCCCCGCGCTGGTAGGTGACCCGCCCGTCGGGGAAGCCCAGCCACGGGATCAGCAGCCGGTGGATCTGCTGCTGCTCGGGCAGCGACTTGAGGGTCTCCACCACCTGCCGCGACAGCAGCCGGAAGTCCCCGGCCTGGGCGGGGACGTGGGGACCCGCCAGACGGCGCATCAGCCAGTAGTAGCCGGCGGCCGTCCGGCGTTTGAAGCCGCTGTCGGCGGAGCGGTCCGTCCGGACGCCGTACACCACGTCCAGACCGTCCGACCGGGCCAGCTCCAGCATCCGCGGGATGACCTCCGGCGGGTCCTGGAGGTCGGCGTCCATGCTGATCACGTAGGCGCCCCGGGCGCGGTGCAGCCCGGCCGTCAGGGCCGCCTGGTGGCCGCTGTTCCGCCGGAGGGTGACCACGCGGAGCTCCGGCCAGGCGCCGCGCAGGTCCTCCAGCACCCGGGGGGTCTTGTCGGTCGAGCCGTCGTCGACGGTGAGGACCTCGTACGGTTCCCCGGCCCCGTCCAGCACGGGCCGCAGCCGCGCCGCCAGAGCGGGCAGGGACTCCTCCTCGTTGAAGACGGGAACCACGATCGACAGGAAGACCGGTCCGCCGGGCGGGTCGCACACAGCACTCATGATGCGGGAACCGCCCGCACCGGGCATGTCGACCGTCGCGGCCGCCGTCACCGCCGTCGCCGCCGTCAGCCCGCCCGGGACTCCGGGACCCGCCCGGTCACCACCAGGCCGCCGTCCACCGCCCGCCGGGCCAGGACCCCGGTGCGGAAGAAGCCGTCGGGGGTGAAGCGGCGGGCGTCGTCCCCGGCCGCCCGGTAGTGGCCCCGCGGGGTGTACGGGCCGCGCGCCAGGAGCTCGCCGGGCTCCCCGTCCGGCACCTCGCGGCCGTCGGAGCCGACGAGGCGGATCTCGTCGTCGGGCGACAGCGGGCGGCCGTGCGGGGTGGGGACGGTCGCGTCCACGTCCGCCGACGGGGTGAGGAGGACCGGCCCCTCCGCCGGGGCGAACACCTGCTGCGCACGGGCGCCCAGCGCGGAGCCGAGCCGCTCGGCGGCCGCCCCGGGCAGGGGCGCGCCGCCGCCGGTCTGCACCAGGCGCAGGCTGCTCGCGCCGGCCCCCGCCGAGGGCAGCGCGCCGAGCCAGGCGGCGGCGGCCTCGTCCGTCAGCGACGCGAGCGTGACCCGCTCCCGCTCGACGAGCGGCAGACACGCGGCGGGATCCGGTCCGTCGGCCAGGACCACGGTCCCGCCCACGTCGAGCGTGCCGACGATGCCGGGGCAGCCGAGGGCGAAGACGGACGCGGCGGGCAGCGCGGCGAGGTACACGTCGTCCTGGGTGAGCGACACCCGCTCGGCGGCGGCCCGCGCCTGGTAGGCGAAGTCGTTGTGGGTGCGCGGAACGAGCACCGGCCCGCCGTCGGCGCCGTCCCCGTCGCCCACCAGCAGGAACGCCACCTGCCCGGCGTCCGGCGGGAGCGCCGGCTCGGGTGCGGCGTCGATGGAGCCCAGCGGCGCGTACTGGCAGTTGGACGGGTCGGTCGTCAGACCGCCGTACGGGGACTCGGTGCCCGGCGGCTCATAGGTGAACACCCGCCGCAGGAAGGGCCAGCGGGCGGCGATGTCCGCGGCCGTCGCCGTGTGGTCGAAGCCCCGGTACTCCGCCGGGCCGACGTAGCCGACGGCCTGGGTGACCCGTACCAGCTCGGGCACCTCGCGGCAGGTGACCGGGCAGAGGACGGGGACCACACCGGCGCGCATCAGCGCGAACGTGCTGACGACGAACTCCGGCACGTTCGGCAGCTGGACGACGACCCGCATCCCGGGCCGCAGCCCGCGCAGCCGGAACCCGGCGGCCATGCGGTCCACGCGCCGGTTCAGGTTCGCGTACGTGAGGCGGGTCCCGCCGTGCACGAGCGCGGTCCGCGGCCCGTACTGCAGGGCCCACCCGCGCAGCAGGTTGTCCAGCGTGCTGCCGCCCCAGTGGCCCGCCGCCCAGTAGCGGTCGACGAACGCCTGCGGCCACGGGGTGCAGCCTTCGAGCATGGATGCCATCGGATTCCTTCCGTGCCGGCTCCCGGACCGGAAGCCGCGCGGGTCGTGTCGCGCGGTGACGGGCCCTGACCTCGGCAATTCCAGTCCGTCCGACCCCCCGTACGCAATGCGCCGTCCCGACCATCGGGACGGACTCCGGTCAGCGGAAGATCCAAAACGGCCCGGCCCGGCCGGAAGGCCGGGCCGGGCCGGGCCGTCGCGGTCAGGCCTCCGCCACCGCGTGCATCGGGGTGAGCGACGCGGCCCGGCGGGCGGGCAGCGCGGCCGCCGCGACGCCGACGCCGAGCGAGAGGAGGACGACCAGGGCGAGGGTGCCCCAGGGCAGGGAGAAGGAGTACTGCGGGATGGCCCCGTTGGCCAGGCCGCTGACCTTCCAGGCCCCGAACAGGCCGCCCGCGAGCCCGAGCAGGGTGCCGTACGCGGCGACCGTGAGGGACTCCAGGCGGATCATGGAGCGGACGCCGGCGCGGTCCATGCCGATGGCGCGCAGGACGCCGATCTCGCGGGTGCGTTCGGCGACCGACATGGCCAGCGTGTTGACCATGCCGAGCGCGGAGATGACCACGCCGATGGCGAGCAGCCCGAACACCAGGGTGATCAGGCCCCCGGCGACGCCCGCCTGCTCCCGCACCAGCTGGGCACGGCTCTGGACCTTCAGCAGCGGGCTGTTGTCGACGGCGGCGCGCAGCTGCCCGCCGAGGCCGGCGGAGCCGGACACGAGGACCCGCTGGACGGAGTCGCGCACGTAGCCGTGCTGCTGGACCTCACCCCGGTCGGCGAGCACGTCCTGCGCGGTGGGGTTGTCCTGGTAGACGCCGACGACGGTGTAGGAGCGGTCGCGGTCCTCCCCGGCGCCGGGGCCGATGGCCGCCCGCACCCGGTCGCCGGTGCCGATCCGGTTCTCCCGGGCGAAGGTGGCGGAGACCGCGATCCGGCCCGGCCCGAGGTCCTTGGCGGAGCCGCTGGTGAAGCGGAGCTTCATGACGGCCTCCACGCTCTTCGGATCGACGCCCGAGACCTGCCCGGCCCCGGCGCCGACGGAGACGCTGGAGTCCGCGACGGCGGAGGCGGTCCGGACGCCGGGGACGGCAGCGATCCGCCGGACGGCGGCGGCGTCGACGGTGCTGGTGGTGTTGCGGGTGCCGATGACGTAGTCGGCGCTCAGGCCGGCCGCCGCCTGGGAGTCCAGGGCCCGGCTGGAGGAGTGCTCGATGACGGCGAGCCCGGTCACCAGCGCCGTACTGATCATCAGGGCGACGGCGGTGGCCGCGGTACGCCGGGGGTCGCGCAGGGCGTTGTCACGGGCGAGCCCGCCGGCCACGCCGCCGAACCGGCCGGTGGCCCGGCCGATGAGCCGGACCACCGGGCCCGCCAGCAGCGGCGCCAGCACGATCAGCCCGGTCACGAGGACACCGCAGCCGAACATGGCGGTCCGCAGGTTCTCGTCGGAGGCGTCCTTCGCCCCGCCCAGGGAGAGCAGCAGACCCGCGCCGAGCAGGACCACGGCCGCGCCGATGGCCCCCCGGATCCGGGACAGCGTCGTGGAAGGCGGCTGTTCGGCGGTGCGCATCGCCTCGACCGGGGCGATCCGGGCGGCGCGCCGGGACGGCAGCCAGGCGGCGAGGACCGTGACGCCGACGCCCACCGCGAGCGAGGCGGCGACGGGGGCGGGGCCGATCACCAGCGGGCCGCTGGGCAGCAGGTCTTCCCCCGTGCCGAGCAGGCCGGGCAGCGCGGAGGCGACGCCGAGGCCCAGGCCGAACCCGATCACCGAGGCGGCCAGTCCCACCAGGGCCGCTTCCGCGAGCACGGAGCGGACGACCTGGCGGCGGGTCGCGCCGATCGCGCGGAGCAGGGCGATCTCCCGGGTCCGCCGGGTGATGAGCATGGTGAAGGTGTTGATGATGAGGAACGAGCCGATGAAGAGCGACACCACGGCGAAGAGCAGGGGCAGCCGGGAGTAGCTGCGGGTCTTGGTGCCGATGAAGACGGACTGCTGGTCGGCCTTGGCCGTCGCGGTGGTGGCTTCCGCCCGGTCGGCGGGCAGCAGCGCGCCGATCCGCCGGGCGAGGTCGAACCGGTCGGTGCCGGGCCGGGCCGACAGGTCGATCCCGGTGTAGCGGCCGGGCGCGGCGAAGAGCTGCTGGGCGGTTGCCTTGTCGAACACCGCGAGGGTGCCGCCGGAGGTGACCCGGGTGTCGGCGGTGGAGACGGTGCCGACCAGCCGCAGCTTCAGCACGGGGCCGTCGACGGCCAGGCTGACGGTGTCGCCGAGGGCATACCCGCCGGCCTCGGCGGTGCCCCGGTCCAGGGCCACTTCGCCGCCGTCGCGCGGGGCGCGGCCGGCCGTCAGCGGGTAGCGGGAGTCCTTTCCGTCGGGTCCGGGCACGTAGCCGGCGGCGAGCCTGCCCATCGCGTTGCCGGCCCGCATCGGCGAGCCGTCCTTCGCGGCCAGGGTCACCGACCCGTCGACGGCCGGACGGGCCGCGGCGACCCCGGGTACGGCCGCCAGCCTGGCCGCGAGCGCGTCGTCGAGGACGCTCGTACGTTCGTCGGAGGCGGCGCCGACGGGGTACTTGGGGTCGACGGTGACCGCGATGCCGGCGTAATCGCGGGCCATCGAGGCACGGTAGGCGGCGGTGGTGGAGTCGGCGAAGACCAGGGACCCGGAGATGAACGCGACACCGAGACAGACCGCGAGGACGGTCATGATCAGGCGCGCCTTGTGGGCGAGGACGTTGCGCAGGGCTGTTCGCAGCATGGTGGGGCTTTCGGGAGGCTCGGACGGCGCGGGGGCTCGGCTGGCGGGACGGGAGCGGGGGAGCAGCGCCGTCAGCTGGTCCGGCCCCGGGCCTCGAAGGCGAGCATCCGGTCCAGCACGGCGCCGGAGGTCGGCTCCCGCAGCTCGTCCACCAGGCGGCCGTCGGCGAGGAACACCACCCGGTCGGCATGGGCGGCGGCGACCGGGTCGTGGGTGACCATCACCACCGTCTGGCCCAGCTCCCGGACCGAGTCGCGCAGGAACCCGAGCACCTCCGCGCCGGAACGCGAGTCGAGGTTGCCGGTCGGCTCGTCGGCGAACACGATCTCCGGACGCGAGACCAGCGCCCGGGCCACGGCCACGCGCTGCTGCTGGCCGCCGGACAGCTCGGCCGGCCGGTGCGCGAGCCGGCCGGCGAGCCCGACGGTGGCGACGACGGTGTCCGTCCACGCCGCGTCGGGCTTCCGCCCGGCGAGCCGCAGCGGCAGGGTGATGTTCTCCAGCGCCGTGAGGGTGGGCAGCAGGTTGAAGCCCTGGAAGACGAAGCCGACCTTCTCCCGCCGCAGCCGCGTCAGCTGCCGGTCGTTCAGCTCGGACAGCTCGACCCCGCCGATCCGCGCCGAACCGGAGGTCACCGGGTCCAGGCCCGCCATGCAGTGCATCAGCGTCGACTTGCCGGAGCCGGACGGCCCCATCACCGCCGTGAACCGGCCCCGCGCGAACTCCACCGACACCGAGTCCAGGGCGGTGACCCGCGTCCCGCCCTTCCCGTACGTCTTGGTCAGCGCCGTCGCGCGGGCCGCCGGCTCGACCGGAGCCGGGGGCGAGGAGGGCGAGGAGGGCGCGGGGGACGGGGGAAACGCGTGCGACATGGATGCTCCACCTGAGGTACGACGGCCCGCGGAGCATGCCGCGAGCCGGGGGGACTCATCCATCCTCACCGCGCTGACCTGCGCGGACATCGGCCTCAAGGTGCGATTCGGCCTCTGCCGAAAGGGCGGGGCGGACCGGCTTCCCTCTGCCGGACGGCAGAGGCCGCGGCCGCCGCGCTCCGCCCCCGGGGAGAGCCGGCGGTCAGGAGGCCAGCCCGGTCCGGTGTGCCAGCAGCGCCGCCTGGACCCGGCTCGTCGAACCCGTCTTGTCCAGGATCGCCCCCACATGGGTCTTCACGGTGCCGGTCCCGATGCCGAGCCGCGCCGCGATCTCCTGGTTCGACAGCCCCTCGCCGAGCGCCGCGAGGACGTCCCGCTCACGGCCCGTCAGCCGGGCGATCCGCTCGTCCGCGGCCGTGCCGCCCGCGCCCGCCGGCTCACGGGCGCCCAGCATCCGGGAGATCACCGCCCCGGTGACCCCCGGGGAGAGCACGGCGTCGCCCGCCGCGGCGGCCCGTACCGCGCTGATCAGCTCCTGCGGGCCCTCGTCCTTCAGCAGGAACCCGGCGGCGCCCTCCCGCAGCGCCCGCACGACGTTCTCGTCGTCGCCGAACGTCGTCAGCATCACCACCCGCGGCGCCGGATCGAGCGCGAGCAGCGGCGCGATGGCGGCCAGCCCGTCGCACACCGGCATGCGGATGTCGACCAGTGCGACGTCCGGGTGGTGGACGGCGGCCAGTTCGACGGCCTGCCGCCCGTCCGCCGCCTCGGCGACCACCTCGATGCCGTCGGCGTGCCGCAGGATCAGGCGCACGCCGTGCCTGATCATCGTCTCGTCGTCGGCGAGCAGGACGCGGATCGGCCCGTCGGGCTCGGTCAAGGGGTCTCCCAGGGTGAGGCGTCCCGCACCGACGGGACGGTGAAACGGTCGATGGCGATCAGACGCCGTCCGGCGTCGAAGCAGTACCGGGCCACCAGCAGGCCGCCCTCGCGGATCTCGGTCGCGCCGTTGAACGGGTACGCGCAGCCGGCGGTGCCGGCCGGGCGCGGCGGCTCGTGCCCCGTCGCGGCCGCGCGCACGGCCTTGTTGTCGATGACGCCGAGCCCCGTCACCTCCTCGTACGTCATCCCGACCCGCGGCAGCGGCCGCGGCCCGGAGTCCGGCCGGGGCGCGCTGCCGTACACGAAGGCCGTCGCCAGGGCCATCAGCACGCACAGCGCCCCCAGCCCCAGGGCGAGCGTCAGCGCGTTCGCGGCCCCTCCCTCGGTGTCGCCGCCCTCCGCGCCGGAGACGGCACCGGCCCCACGGGGCCCGGCGGTGTGCGGGACGAGCGCGGCACCGGGCTCCGCCGGCAGGACCGCGTCCACCAGGAACCCGCCGGACGGCAGCGGGCCCGCGTCGAGGGACCCGCCGAGCAGCTCCACGCGCTCCCGGAGCCCCGTCAGGCCGCGCCCGGTGCCCAGGCTCCCGGCCGGGACCGGCGGCCCGGGCGGCGCGCCGTTGCGCACGGTGATCCGTACCGCCGCCGCCTCGTGCGCGACGCCGACGGTGACGTGGGCCGAGGGGGCGTACCGGTGGACGTTGGTCAGGGCCTCGCGCACCACCCGGTGCGCCGCCCGGCGTACCGCTGCCGGGCGGCCGTCCAGGTCCGGTCCCGTCCAGTCCAGCCGTACGGCCACCCCGCCGTCCCGGGACTCCGCCAGCAGCGCCTCGACGTCGGCGCGGGTGCCCGTCGCGTCCGTGAGGACGCCGGGACCGGCGTCCCGGCCCAGCGGACCGAGCACGCCGAGGACCTGCCGCAGCTCGTTCATCGCGTCCCGGGTGGTCCGGCGCACCAGCACGGCCTCCTCGCGCAGCTCCGGCGCGGCCCGCTCCAGGGCCAGTTCCAGGCCGCCCGCGTGCAGGGAGATCAGGCTGAGCCGGTGCCCGAGCAGGTCGTGCATCTCGGCGGCGATCCGGGAGCGCTCGTGGGTGCGGGCCTCGCTGTCGGCCGCCAGCCGGGCCCGCTCCGCCGCGTCCCCGCGCTCGCGCAGGGCCCGCACCAGACGCCGCTGCTGCCCCTGCGCCGTACCCACCAGACCCGGGACGATCACCGCCGTCGGGGCCAGCGCCAGCCCGAGGGCCAGACCGTACGGGACGCGCCCCGGACCCACCACGGGCGCGGCCGCCGTCGCGGTGGCCACCAGCAGGACCGCCGCCGCGGCCAGCGGCCGGGCACGCCGCCGCACCCGGACCGTCCGCCGCACCCGGACCGTCCGCCGGGCCAGGCCGTACGCGGCCACCGCCGCGAGCGGACCGGCGCCGCTCGACAGCCCGGTCAGCACGGCCAGGGCGAGCAGGACCGGCCCGGGGAACCGGCCGCGCAGCGGGAGGATCAGGGCCCCGGAGGCGATCACCAGCAGCTGGAACGAGGGGTGGGGCGCGAGGCCGGCCCACGCGACGGCCGCGAACACGCACAGGCCCAGCAGGGCCGCCCCGGCGGTCCCGGCCGCCGCGCGCGCCCACCCGGAGGGCAGGGGCCCGCGCGGCAGGCCGGGGGAAGGACGGGGGATCAGGGGAGTGCGCACCACGCTGACCAGTATTGACGCGGGCGGCGGCCACGGCATGAGCCTCGCGGTGGATCCGCGCCTCTGCCGAAGGACAGAGACGGCCGGGGGACCGCCTCAGGCGATCCGGCGGGCCCCCGCCGACGGTACGGCGTCCAGCACCGCCGGGCGGACGAACCCGGCCGCCGCGAAGGCGTCCGACACGGCCCGGCCCACGGACTCCGCCCGCCCGGCCGGCACCAGGGCGATCACGGAGCCGCCGAACCCGCCGCCGGTCATCCGCGCCCCCAGCGCCCCCGCCGCGACGGCGGCGTCCACCGCGAGGTCGGTCTCCGGGCAGGAGACCCGGTAGTCGTCCCGGAGGGAGGCGTGCCCGGCGGTCAGCAGCGGCCCCAGGGCCTCCGGCTCGCCGGCCGTCAGGCACTCCACGGCCCGGCCGACCCGGGCGTTCTCGGTGACCACGTGCCGCACCAGCGGGACGAGTCCGCCGGGGAGCTCGGCCAGCGCCCCCGCCAGCCCCTGCTCGCCGAGGTCCCGCAGGGCGGGCAGTCCCAGCAGCCGCGCCGCCCGCTCGCACCCCGCCCGCAGGGCGGCGTACGCTCCGTCGGCCAGGTCGTGCTTGACCCGGGTGTCCAGCACCAGCAGCGACAGCCCGTGCCCGGTGAGGTCGAAGGGGACCTGCCGGACCGACGGCCCCCGGCTGTCCAGGTGCAGGGCGCTGCCCTCGGTGCAGCACAGCGAGGCCATCTGGTCCATGACCCCGCACGGCACGCCGGCGAAGGCGTTCTCCGCGTACTGCGCCGCCCGCGCCAGCTCCGGCCGCTCCAGCCGCAGCCCGTACAGCTCGTCGTAGGCGACGGCCACCGCGCACTCCAGCGCCGCGGACGAGGACAGCCCGGCACCCGCGGGCACCGTGCTGTCCACGTGCAGGTCGGCCCCGCCGACGGGCAGGCCCCGCTCGCGCAGCGCCCAGACCACCCCGGCGGGATACCGGGCCCAGCCGCCGGCCGTGCCGGGTGCGAGGTCCGCCACCGCGAACTCGGCGACCCGGCCGTCGCTCTGGGCGCTGTGCACCCGCAGCAGGCCGTCGCCGCGCCGGCGGGCGGCGAGCAGGGTGGTCCGCGGCAGGGCCATGGGCAGGGCGAAGCCGTCGTTGTAGTCGGTGTGCTCGCCGATCAGGTTGACCCGGCCCGGTGCGGCCCAGACCCCCTCCGGCGGGTGGCCGTGGATCCGCTCGAACTCCTCGCGCACCCGCGCCGTCACCGTGCCTCCCGCAGTCGCCGGGCCGCCGTCTCCGGAGCCACGTCGTTCATGAACGCGTCCATCCCGGACTCCGTCCCGGCCAGGTACTTCAGCTTGCCGGCGGCCCGCCGGACGGTGAACAGCTCCAGGTGGAGGGCGAGTTCGCCGCCGCCGGCCGTCGGGGCCTGGTGCCAGGCCGAGACGTACGGGGTGGGCTCGGCCAGCCCGAAGAGCCGGTCCAAGCGGCGCAGCAGGTCCAGGTACAGCCCGGGGAACTCGGCCCGTTCGGCCTCGTCGAGGCAGGTCAGGTCGGGCACCCTGCGGTGCGGGTACAGGTGGACCTCGTACGGCCAGCGGGCGGCGTACGGGACGAACGCCGTCCAGTGCTCCCCGGCGAGCACCACCCGCTCCGTGGCCGTGCGGGCCTCGGCGAGCAGGTCCTCGAAGAGGTTCCGCCCGGTGGCGGCACGGTGGTCCGCCGCCGCGGCGAGGTGCTTGACGGTGCGCGGGACGGGCGTGGAGAAGGCGTAGACCTGGCCGTGCGGGTGGGGGAGGGTGACGCCGATCTCGGCGCCCCGGTTCTCGAAGCAGTACACCTGGCGGATGCCGGGGCGGGCCGACAGTTCGGCGGTCCGGTCGGTCCAGGCGTCCAGCACCAGCCGGGCCCGCGCGGGGGTGAGGCCGGCGAAGCCGGAGTCGTGCTCCGGGGTGAAGCACACCACCTCGCACCGGCCGGCCGCGCCGGACAGCGAGGGGAAGCGGTTCTCGAAGACGGCCACCTCGTAGTCGGCGGCCGGGATCTCGCTCGGCCGTCCCTCCCGGGACGGACACAGCGGGCAGGCGTCGGCGGCCGGCCGGTAGGTGCGGGACTGCCGGTGGGCGGCGATGGCGACCCAGTCCCCGGTGGCCGCGTCCCGGCGCAGCTCGGGCACGCTCACCACGGGGTCGAGCGGCCGGAGGTCCTCGGCGGCGCGGTCCCGGCCGGGGGAGCTGTCGTAGTAGATGAGCTCGCGGCCGTCCGCGAGTTCGGTGACGGTCCTGTGCACGTGCACGTCCTCGCCTCGGTGGGCCGTGGTTCGCGGGGCGGTCGGGGAGCCGGCCGCCGCGGCGGACGGCCGGGGTGCGCGACCCCTCCCCGGACGGGGCCGCCGCGGACCCGATGATACGGCCGTTCGTGGATCACCCGTGCGGCATCGGCCGCACCGCCCCGGACCGGCCGTCGGCAGCACGGGCGCGGCGGGGCCGCCGGCCCGGCCGGCTACCCGCCGTCGGCCGAGAAGTGCTGGTAGTCCGGGTTCGACCACCATTCGCCGCCCCAGTGCCAGCCGACCCGGCGGAACGCCCTGACCAGCACGCCGTCCTCGGTGATCGTCCCGGGGCGGTCCGGGTCCCGCCGAAGACGGGCCCGGCCCGCCGGCGGGTGCACCGTCCCGCGCCGGTCGACGTACGGGTTCTCGACCGGGTTGACGTCCACGGCCAGCCCCCACGAGTGCCGGGACAGCCTCCCGGCGTCCCCGGTCACCGGCCGGCAGTTGAAGGCCGAGGTGTTGTCGTCGGCCATCGCCGCGAGGTCGTCGCCGCCGTAGTCGGCCGCCACGCGCATCCGGCGGATCGGGAACCGGGCCTCCAGGGCCCGGCCGAAGACGTACAGCAGCGGCTCCACCGCGTCCTGGTGGACGACCAGCTCGCCCCGGTGGACCTTCCCGTCGAAGCCCCAGTGGTTCATCCGGACCAGCCGCAGCCGCTCCGCCGGCACCGGGCACCCGGCCCGCGGGCCCGCCCCCAGCTTCCCCGCCGGTACGCCCGACACCTCCGCCGCGAGCGCCGCCGTGACGGCCGGCACCGGCACCCGGGACCGCTCCCGCCCGGAGGGCGCGCAGCCGGGCGCCGCGCTCGCGCACAGCACGGCGACCGCGGTCAGGGAGGCGGACACGGAGTGCGGGGGGCGCACCCCGCCCACGCTACGGTTCGAGGTCCCCGAAGACGTCCAGGGGTACGCCGTTCGGGGTGCCCTGGAGGGTCTGCTCCGACCAGATGACCTTGCCGTCCGGGGTGTAACGGGTGCCCCAGTGCTCGCTGAGCTGCGCCACGAGGAACAGCCCGCGGCCGCCCTCGTCCGTGGTGGCCGCGTACCGCAGGTGCGGGGCGGTGCTGCTGCCGTCCCACACCTCGCAGGTCAGCGCGTGGTCGTGGAGCAGCCGGACCCGCACCGGGGGTACGCCGTGCCGCAGGGCGTTGGTGATCAGCTCGCTGAGGATGAGCTCCGTGGTGAAGGCGAGCTCCTCCATCCCCCACTCCTCCAGCTTGGCGGACGCCAGGTTCCGCACGACGCCGACCCCGCTGGCCCTCGGCGGTACGTCCCACTGCGCGACCCGGTCGGGCCCGAGGGTCCGGGTCCGGGCGATGAGCAGGGCCACGTCGTCGGTCGGCCGGGCCGGCAGCATGGCTTCGAGGACCGCGAGACAGCTCTCCTGCGGGTCCCGGTCCGGGTGGCTCAGCGCCTCCCGCAGCAGTTCCAGCCCTTCCTCGATGTCCCGGGTCCGCTGCTCCACCAGCCCGTCCGTGTACAGCACCAGCTGGCTGCCCTCCGCCAGCCGCAGCTCGGTCGTTTCGAACGGCATGCCGCCCAGCCCGAGCGGCGGCCCGGCCGGCAGGTCGACGATCTCCGTGCTGCCGTCCGGGGCGACCACCAGCGGAGGCAGGTGCCCGGCCCGGGACAGGGTGCAGGCCCGGGACACCGGGTCGTACACGGCGTACAGGCAGGTAGCGCCGAGCATTCCGCCGGCCCCGTCGGTGTCGTCCTCGTCGATGCGCTGCACGAGGTCGTCGAGCCGGGCCAGCAGCTCGTCCGGCGGCAGGTCGAGGGAGGTGAAGTTGTGCACCGCGGTACGCAGCCGCCCCATCGTGGCCGCCGCGTGCAGCCCGTGCCCGACCACGTCCCCGACGACCAGGGCGACCCGGCCGCCCGGCAGCGGGATCACGTCGAACCAGTCCCCGCCCACCCCCGACTGCGCGGGCAGGTAGCTGTGCGCCGCGTCCACGGCGCTCTGCTCGGGCAGGCCGCGCGGCAGCAGGCTGCGCTGGAGGGTGACCGCCAGGGTGTGCTCACGGGTGTAGCGGCGGGCGTTGTCCATGGCCACGGCGGCCCGGGCGACGAGTTCCTCGGCGAGCGACACGTCGTCCTCGTCGAAGGGCTCGGGCTTGCGGGCCCGCCAGAAGTTGACCACGCCGAGGACCACGCCCCTGGCCTTGAGCGGCGCCGCGATCAGGGAGTGGATCCCGTACTCGATGATGGCCTTGGCCCGGCGGGGGTCCTGGACGCGCCACCCCGGCGCGTCGCCCAGGTCGGGCACCAGCTCCGTCCTCCCCGTGTCGTAGCCGCGCGCCTGCGGGGTGGTGGGCTTGAACTCGATCACCCGCCCGAGCGGGTACAGCGGGTGGTCCCGGCGGATGCCGCTGACCGCGGTGCGCCGCATGTCGGAGCCGGGGCCGGGCTCCTCGCCGTCGAGCACCGGGCCGGCCAGGTCGACGGTGACGTAGTCCGCGAACCGGGGCACGGCGACGTCGGCGAGCTCCTGGGCGGTCCGCTCCACGTCCAGGGTGGTCCCGATGTCGCCGGTGGCGTCGTACAGCAGCCGCAGGCGCTTGCGGGCCGCCTCGGCACGGCCGGTGAGGACCTGCATGTCCGTGGAGTCGCGGATGGTGACGGCGGCGCCCTCCGGCCGGCCGCGCGGATGGGTGGGCCGCTGGTTGACGACGAGCAGCCGGTCCCCGGTCTCCAGCACCTCGTCCGTGGCCACCCGGCCCGAAAGCAGCAGGTCGGCCATCCGGCTGTCCAGGCCCGGCACCTCGTCGATGCGGCGGCCCTCGGCCTCCTCGGGCAGCCCGAGCAGCCGCTTGGCCTCGTCGTTCGCCAGGACCAGCCGCCCGTCCCCGTCGGTGATCACCACACCCTCGCGGACGGAGTGGAGCACCGCGTCGTGGTGCTCGTACATCCGGGTCATCTCCTGGGGGCCCAGGCCGCGCGTCTGCCGGCGCAGGCGGCGGCTGGTCAGGGCGGTGCCGGCGGTGGCCAGGGCCAGGCCGGTCGCCATGGCCAGCAGGATCACCGGGAGCTGGCGGTCGAAGGCGCCGCTCACGTTCTCCACGGTCAGGCCCGCCGACACCAGCCCGACGACCCGGCCGTCCGGGGCGGTGACGGGCACCACCGCCTGGATCTCCTTGCCGAGGGGCCCCTGCACGCTCTCGGTGTGCACCCGGCCGGCGAGGGAGGGCTCGATGTTCCCCACGAAGCGCTTGCCGATGCGGTCCGGCTTGGGATGGCTGTAGCGGATCCCGTTGGTGTCCATGACGACGATGAAGTCGACCCCGGCGGCCTTGCGGGTGACCTCGGCCAGCGGCTGGAGGGTGGCGGACGGGTTCGCCGTCCGCAGCGCTTCCTGGAGGTCGGGGGAGTGCGCGAAGGTCTCCGCGACGGCGACCGACCGGTTGCGCGCCTCACGGTCGACGTCGTGGCGGGACTGCAGGAGCAGCGCCAGGAGGGCACCGGCGGCGAGCAACACCACGATCGCCACCTGAAGGACGAACACCTGTCCGGCGACGCTCTTGAATCCCTTGCTCAGGGGTGACCGCACCGAATTGCCCGGTACGGCTGGCGAGGAAGGGTCACGTCCCCAGTTGTAGCACCTGGGGCCCCTCCGGCGCCCGGCGGAGCGCGCCGCGCGCGCCGCCGGTCACCGCGGGTGAGGGCTCTTTCCCCCTACCGGCCCTGTGCGGCGGCCGCCTGGGCGGCCGTCGAGGAGCCGCCCGCCGTCGCGGTGCCCGGCGTCGTGGTGCCCGGAGTGGGGGCGCCGCCGGGTGCCGTGCCGGGTGCCGTGCCGGGCGCGGTCTCCGGCTCGCAGCTGACCTCGTCGCGCGGGGTGTAGTGCGTCTTGTACTCCTCGCGCTTGACCTCCTGGCCGTTCGTGACGAACACCCGGCCGACGGCCACGTCGAAGCCCTCCAGGGGCGTCTGCACCTCGCACTTCGGCCCGGCGGCGTTGATCTTGGCGGGCGGCACGACGTTGGTGCGGGGGCCCTTGGTCGCGCGGATCTCGTCGTACTTCTTCGTGCCGAGCAGGGTGATCGTCAGCGAGGTGTCCGTCGAGGAGGCCTTCACGTACACCGGGTGCCCGGAGTCGTTGAGCCAGCGCAGGTCGAGGCTGCCCCAGGCGACGGTGGCCTCCCGGCCCTCGGGGTAGCGCTCGATGTAGAAGGAGTGCGCGCCGTGCTCCACGGGCTCCAGACCGGCGAAGAACATGGCGTTGTACATCGTGGTGGCGACCGCGGAGACACCGCCGCCGGGCGACTTCACGTACCGGCCGTCGTTGATCATGATCCCGTCGACGAAGCCGTTCTCCTCGGTGCGCTCGCCGACCGTGCGGTTGAAGCTCCACTCCTTGCCGGGCATGACCACGGAGCCGTTGATCAGCTCCACGGCGCGCCCGATGTTCGTGGTCCGGTACGGGGCGGCCGGGAACTGCACGGTGAAGGAGGACATCTGCTCCTTGATGCCGAGGCGCTGCACCTCGGCATCGGTGAGCTCCGGCTCGACGGCTTTGGTGGCCACCTCGGCGCTCCGGCCGGCGCCCGAGCGGGTCAGCGCGGGCAGCACGGCCCGGCCGAGGGCCTCCCCGGTGACCTCCTGCCCGGCGCGGCTGCTCTGCGCGACCACCACGCGTCCGGCCGCGTCCACGTCGAGCGCGGCGTCGCGCGGCTGCCCGGCGGCCTCGGCGACGGGGCCGGCCACCGCGGGGTCGGCGAGCAGGGCGTCGGAGTCCAGGGCGGGCACCAGGCGGCCGCCCGCGTCGGGGTTCATCTCCAGGTGCTCGCCCAGGACCGCGGGGCTCACGGGTATCCGCGTACCGGCGACGCTGAGGGTGACCGGCCCCGACACGGCGGGCCGGGCGAACTCGCGCAGGGCCCGCCCGGTCTCGTCCGCGCCCACGCGCGGTTCGGTGCGGTCGACGGGCAGGGCGACGGGGGCGCCGGCCGGGCGGAGGTAGGCGTCCCGGAGGGTGTCGAGGGCCTGGTCCCGGACCACGGTGACGCCGGTCCGGGCGGGGACGACCCGGGGCTTGCCGGCCTCGAAGGCGATGGACCCGTCGCGGACCGCCTGGGCGGTGTCCGCCACGAGCCGGTCGACGCCCGCGCGGGCGGCCTGCTCGTCGGTGCGGATCACGGGCTCCAGGTCCGGGTCGCCGGAGGCGAAGAGCCTGCCGATGACCTCGACCGGCCCGTGGCCCGCCCGGGAGGCGCGCTCGGCGGTCGCGGCGGCGTCCAGGGACAGGCCGACGGAGGCCGGGGCGACCTGCTCGACGCGGTCCCCGATGCCCGCCGGGATCGGGGCGCCGGCCCGCGGACCGAGTTCCCGGACCAGCGTGCTCTGCGCCGCCGCACGGCTCATGCCGCCGATCTCGACGCCCCGGACCCGGGTGCCGTCGGCGACGTCGTCGCCCACGGCGAGCCCGGCGGCGTAGAGGCCGCCGAAGCCCAGTACGAGGGCCCCTCCCGCCACCGGCAGCGCGATCCGCCAGTTCTTGCCCGTCCAGCTGCCCGCAGGTCGCACGGTTCTCCCTAGTGGCGCCGACCGGCCGCCGACGGCTCTCGGGCCGTGGCAGGGGGGCGCGTAGACGACAGTTCCGGTCAACCATCATGAACCCGGAAGAGCGCCATTCGGGTGAGAAGGTAACCGTTCTCACAAAACGGACAAAGGCCTCGCTGTGGTGCGGGAGCGGCGCGCTCGCAGGCCCGCCAGGACGAGCCCGCCGGCCGCCGCGCCCACGGCGTACCAGAGCAGATCGGGCGCGTTGAAGGTGGACCCGAGCACCAGCCGGGCCACCGTGCTGCGCCGGGAGAGCTCCGCCGGCACCGCACTGAGCTGGAGGAACTCCACCGCCCAGCTGACGGCCAGCGCGGCCGCCGCGGCCCGCGGCGCCGCCAGCCGGGGCGCCACCAGCACCACCAGGGCCAGCACCAGGACGGTGTACAGCGCGTCACCGCCGTACTTCGCCACGTCCCCGCCGGCCACCGCCCGCAGACCCAGCCCCGCCGCGACCACCACCACCGCGGCACCCGCGGCGGCCAGGCGCGCCCGGATCAGCACAGGTCGCCGCCCGCGTCGGCGAACAGGTCCGCGGGCGTCCCGTCCAGGACGAACCCGTTGTCGAAACGGACCCGGACCGTCACGCCGGGCCCCAGCTCCTGGTGCGCGGTCCACTCCGGCTCCAGGGCCGCGAGCTGCTCCTCCAGCTGCCGCCTGCTGCCCTCCGGCATGGCGTGCCCGAAGGAATCGAAGAGCGACTTGAGGCGCGCGTACTCGCGGACGCCGTGGCCCTCCCGCCGCTCCACCCGGTCCACCCGCTCGACCGTCCCCGCCGTGCCCGCCGCCAGAGCGAGGAACCCGGCCACGGGCACGGGCGGGGCGCCGGAGCCGTCCGCCGCGGCCAGCGCGTCGGCGAGCCCGATGTCGGCCGTCAGCGTCACCCGCCGGCCTTCCTTCAGCGTCATGGATCCTTCGTCTCCCCGGTCGGTGCGCACCCCCGCCGCTCGGCGCGCGGCGACGCCATTATCCGCCGCCGCCCTCCCGCCCCCACCGCCGGGCCCCGCCCGGGCCGGCGCGCCGGGGGTCCGGGCGGGCGGGGCCTCAGGGGGTCCGGGGCGCAGCCCCCGGGGGCACCTCCCAGCGGTGGCTGGGGGAGGAACGGGCGAAGGGCGGGGCGGGGAGCAGCCCGCGCAGTGGCACCCGAACCGGCGGCAGAGCGCCGGACATGACAAAGGCAAGGAGGTGAACCCACTCCTTGCCACTCTCAAGTTATAACGCACCGGGGGGCTTGCGGCAAGGCCCCCGTCCTCCCGCAGAATCACCGGCCTGAGCCAAAACCGCCGCAACACACGGGTCGCGAACGACCCCGGATCGGAGCCGCACCAGTGCCCCCGCTGACCACCAGCGTGTTCGACCTTGCCGACCACCTCTCCGCCAAGGCCGCCCCGGAGCTCGTCGCCGGCGACGAGCGGCACTTCGCCGCCATCGGGGAAACCCTCGCGCAGACGATCGCCGAGGTGTCCGAACGGCTCGACGCCGCGCGCAGGGCACCCGGGGGCGTCGGCCGGGAGGCCATGGACCGGGACGCGGAGATCCACCGGCTGACCGCCCGCCTGCGCCTGCTGCGCCGTTTCGGCCTGGACCTGTGCCTCGGCCGCATCGTCCTCGCCGACGACCCCGAACCCCTGTACGTCGGCCGGTTCGGCCTGACCGACAGCACGGGCCGCCGGCTGCTCGTCGACTGGCGCTCGCCGGCCGCCGAACCCTTCTTCGCGGCCACCCACGCCAACCCGACGGGTCTGGCGAGCCGCCGCAGGTACCGCTGGAACCGCGGCCGGATCGGCGACTACTGGGACGAGGTGTTCACCGTCGACGCCCTGGAGGGGCACGCCGCGCTCGACGACCAGTCGGCGTTCATCGCGAGCCTCGCGGGCAACCGGTCGTCCCGGATGCGGGACGTCCTCGGCACCATCCAGGCGGACCAGGACGCCATCATCCGGGCGGGATCCCGCGGCGCGCTCGTCGTCGACGGCGGTCCGGGCACGGGGAAGACCGTGGTCGCCCTGCACCGGACCGCCCACCTCCTCTACGCGGACCCCCGCCTGGGCCACCGCCGGGGCGGCGTGCTCTTCGTCGGCCCGCACCGCCCCTACCTGTCCTACGTCGCCGACGTCCTGCCCAGCCTCGGTGAGGAGGGCGTTCAGACCTGCACCGTCCGCGACCTCGTCGCCGAGGGCGCCACGGCGGTGCCCGAGAGCGCCCCGGAGGTGGCCCGCCTGAAGTCCTCCGCGGGCCTGGTGAAGGCGATCGACGCGGCCGTCCGGCTCTACGAGGAGCCGCCCGCCGGGGGGATGACGGTCAGCACCCACTGGGCCGACGTCCGGCTGACCCCCGGCGACTGGGCCGCCGCGTTCGGGGCGGTCGAACCGGGCACCCCGCACAACGAGGCCCGCGAGCAGATCTGGTCGGAACTGGTCGCGATCCTGCTGGACAAGCACCTCGACGAGGGCGACGGGTACGGCGACGAGGACGGGGAAGGGGACGACCTCTCGCCCGAGCTGCTGAACAGGTCGCTGCGGCAGAACCGGGAGCTGGTGACCGCCCTCGACCGCGCGTGGCCGATGCTGGAGGCCACCGAACTCGTCGCCGACCTGTGGACGGTCCCCGCCTACCTGCGCGCGTGCGCCCCCTGGCTCAGCCGCGAGGAGGCGGCCCGCCTCCGGCGCGAGGACGGCGAGCGCTGGACGGTCGCCGACCTGCCCCTGCTGGACGCCGCCCGGCACCGGCTCGGCGACTCGGGGGCCTCGCTGCGCGAGCGCCGGCGCGAGGCCTCCGCCGCCGCCGAACGCCGGCGCATGGCCGACGTCATCGACAGCGTGGTCGCGGCCGACGCCGACGGCGAGGGCGCGGTGACGATGCTGCGCGGCAGGGACCTCCAGGACAGCCTGATCGACGAGACGGCACTGCCCTCCGCCGACCGGGACCTGCTCGCGGGCCCGTTCGCGCACGTCGTCGTGGACGAGGCCCAGGAACTGACCGACGCCGAATGGCAGATGCTGCTGCAGCGCTGCCCCTCCCGCAGCTTCACCATCGTCGGGGACCGGGCCCAGGCCAGGGAGGGGTTCCCGGAGTCCTGGCGGGAACGGCTCGAACGGATCGGGCTCGACCGGATCACCATGGCCTCGCTGAGCGTCAACTACCGCACCCCGCAAGAGGTCATGGCCGAGGCCGAGCCGGTCATCCGGGCGGCCCTCCCGGACGCCAACGTGCCGGCGTCCGTCCGGAGCACCGGCATCCCCGTCGTCCACGGGTCCGCCGCCGAACGGGACGCGGTCCTCGACGCCTGGCTCTCCGCGCACCCGGAGGGGATCGCCTGCGTCATCGGCGACCCCTCGTTCCGCGCGACGCCCCGCGTCCGGTCGCTGACCCCGCGGTTGTCGAAGGGGCTGGAGTTCGACCTGGTGGTCCTCGTCGACCCGCAGGAGTTCGGCACGGGCGTGGCGGGCGCGGTCGACCGCTACGTCGCGATGACCCGGGCGACCCAGCGCCTGGTGGTCCTCACCGGAGCCGGCCGGCGGTAGTGGACTTTCGGCGGTGCCGCGGGACGGGCCCGGTTGCGTAGGGTCGCGTCCGTGAGAAGAACGATCTTGAGCTACCGGACGGCACCAGCACCAGCACCGGCACCGGCACGGAAGCGGATACCCGTTCCGGTGCTGTCCGCCGGCCTGTTCGCCGGGGCGGTGGCCGGCGTCGGCACGGGCGTGTCCACCCTGTGGTGGGGTCTGCCGGCGGCGGTCTGCGCCTTCCTCGCCGGCCGGCAGCCGGGCCGTGCCCGGAGCACGGCGGCGGCACTGGCCGCGGTCCTCGCCGCCGCCGTGGTCTGCGTACTCCTCGTGCCGGCCTGGCTGGGGTGGGCGAGCCGGTTCGTCGGGCTGCTCCTCGTGGCGGCGATGCTGCCCTGGTTCGCGGGCCGCTTCCTGCGCCAGTACCGCGAACTCGTACGGGCCGGGTGGGAGCGGGCCGCACGGCTGGAGCGGGAACAGCGGCTGGTCGCAGAACAGGCCCGGCTGCGCGAACGGACCCGCATCGCCCAGGACATGCACGACCTCCTCGGCCACGACCTCAGCCTCATCGCCCTGTCGGCGGGGGCGCTGAAACTCGCCCCCGGGCTGCCGGACGAACACCGGGCCGCCGCCCAGGACATCCGGGCCAGGGCGGGTGCCGCCGTGGACCGCCTCGGGGAGGTGATCGGGGTCCTGCGCGAGCCGTCGGAGCCGGCGCCGGGGTCCGGGCCGGCCGCCGGACTCGCCGAGGTCGAGGGGCTGGTGGACCGGGCCGCCGCCGCGGGACTGGACGCGCGGCTGAGCGTGGAGGGCGTACCGGACGGCGCCGGCCCGGCCGGCGGCGCGCCGCCGCCCGCCGTCGGGAGGGCCGTGCACCGGGTCGTCCAGGAGGCCCTGACGAACGTCGCCAAGCACGCCCCCGGGCACCGCGCGACCGTCCTCGTCCGCCGGACCGGGGACCGGACCGAGGTCACCGTGACCGACCACCCGGCGCCCGGGGCCTCCGGGCGGCCCCGGGACCGGACCCCCCGGCCCGAACCGGCCGCAGGGGCCCCGGCGGCCGGGGAGGAGCACCGCTTCGGCCTCATCGGCCTGGACGAACGCGTCCGGCTGGCGGGCGGCACCTTCACCTGCGGTCCCGAAGGCGAAGGCTTCGCCGTACGCGCCACGCTCCCGCACCGCCCCGGGACCGCGGCGCCCCCGCCGCCCGCCCGGCCCGCCGGGGCACTGCCCCCCGAGCACCGGACGGCCCGTCGCCGGCTGGGCCGTACCGCCGCCGCGGCCGTCCTCGTACCGCTGTGCACCTGCGCCCTGCTGATCGGCGCGGTGCGCGCGTGGGACACCTTCACCGCACGGCAGTCGGTCCTCGCGCCCGCCGACTACGCCCGCCTGTACCCGGGCCGGCCGCGCGCGGAGGTGGCGCGGTACCTGCCCGAACGCCAGACGACCCGCCGCCCCGCCGCTCCCACGCCCGAACCCCGGGACGCGGTCTGCGAGTTCTACGTACAGACCGCCGACCCGTTCGACGACCGCTCGGGGGACGTCTACCGCCTCTGCTTCCGGGCCGGGCGCCTGGTCTCCACCGACGAGTACACCGGGAAGGACGTCCGATGATCCGGATCCTGATCGCCGACGACGAACCCATGGTCCGCGCGGGCGTCCGCGCGGTCCTCGCCTGCGATCCGGGCCTCACCGTGGTCGCGGAGGCCGCCGACGGCCGACGGGCGGTGGAACTCGTCCGGCTGCACCGCCCGCACGTGGCGGTCCTCGACATCCGGATGCCCGGGACGGGAGGCCTGGAAGCCGCCGCCGAGATACGCAGGACCGTCCCCGGGACGGGAGTGGTGATGCTGACGACCTTCGGCGAGGACGAGTACATCCTGCGGGCCCTGGGCGAGGGCGCCGCCGGCTTCCTGATCAAGTCGGGGGAGCCGGAGGAGCTGATCGCCGGCGTCCGGGCCGTCGCCGACGGCGCCGCCTACCTGTCACCGAAGGTCGCGGCCCGGGTCGTCGCCCACCTGGCGGCGGGCGGCGCGGGAGCCGCCGCCGCCCGCCGCTCCACGGCGCGGGCCAAGGTCGATGCCCTGACCGGCCGCGAGCGGGAGGTGCTCGGGTACCTCGGCAGCGGATTCTCCAACGGCCAGGTCGCGCGCCGCCTGGGGCTCGCGGAGGGCACGGTGAAGGCCCACGTCAGCTCCATCCTCGCGCGCCTCGGCGTCGACAACCGGGCCGCGGCGGCGGTGGTCGCGCACGAGGCCGGCGTGGTCCCGGTGCCGTCCGGCCGCACCGAGGCCGAGCAGGGCTGACACCGGCCGTACGGCGTACGGCAGTACGAGGAGCCGTACGGCCACCGCGGCCGCCGTACCGAGCACCGCGCCCGCCAGGACGTCGTGCGGGTAGTGCACCCCGGCCGCCACCCGCAGCAGCGCGGCCGCCGCGCCCACCGGCAGCGCCAGGGCGGCGAGCCGGGGCCGTACGAGGACCACCCCCACGGCCAGCGCGACCGCCAGGGTCGCGTGGTTGCTCGGGAAGGACCAGTCGCCCGGCTCGGGACACACCGCCTGCGCCCGGATGCCGGTCAGGGCGCGGCAGGGACGCTCCTCGTCGACGAGGAGCTTGACGGCCTCGCTGGTCGCGTAGGCGAGGGCGGTCCCGGCGGCGGCCGCCGCGGTCCCGGCCAGTTCCAGGGCGTCCCGGCGGCGCAGGGCGCTCCAGGCCGCCCAGAGCAGCAGCAGCCCGAGCAGCAGCAGGGTGCCGTCGCTGGCCGGTTCCACGAGGGCCCGCGCCCATGCCGGGCCGTCGGCCACGCTCCCGGTCAACGCCCGGTAGCCGGCGGCCGACCAGCCCCCGGTGACGTGCACCGGCGCGTCCGTGCCCACTGCTGCGCCGGGGGCAAGCCACACCACGGCCGCCGCTCCCGCACCGGCCGCGGCCACCGCGAGCAGCGGGCGGCGCCCCCGACCCCATCTCATGATCGATTCCATGCCCCGACGGTAGGAAGCGCGCGGTCCGCGCACCCTGGCCGAACGGCTGCCCGCACCCCCGACGATCGTCGGGGTTGACGGGGTTGACGGGGTTGACGAGGTGGACGGGGTCGCCGGGGCGGTGGGAGTCGCGGCAGGAGCGCCCGCCCGGCGGCCCGGCGCCGGTCCGGGTCAGGCCGTCCCGGTCAGCGCCCGCACCAGACGTTCGACCCGGCCCCGGACCGAGGGGTCCGCCCCGGCCGGTCCGGTCATCAGGAGGTGGTGCAGCGTTCCCACGAGCGCCAGCGCGGCCGACTCCACGTCCACGCCGGCCCCCACCCGCCCGAGGGCCTGCTCCGCGCGCAGGTAGCCGCCGACCGCCCGCTCGATGGCGTCGAACCCGGGGGCTCCGTCCGCCCACGCCTCCCGCACCCGCCGCGCCGCGACCGGCCGGGTCACGGCCAGTCCCACGAGACCGGGGTCCAGGGACAGCACCGCGGACGCCACGTCCGCGAGGTTGTCCGCCACTTCGCCCGAGCCCGCCCTGGCCGGGAGCTGCTCCGCCCGGGCGGCGGCCGACCCGAAGCGGAAGAGGACGAGCTCGGCGACGAACTCGTCCAGGCCGGCGAAGCGGGTGTGCAGCACGCCCTTGGCGCAGCCCGCCTCCTCGGTCACCGCCCGGCTGGTCAGGGCGGCGGCCCCGTCCCGGGCCAGCACGCGGTCCGCCGCATCGAACAGCCGCTCCCGCAGGCCTTCGATGGCCACTCCTCGCGGTGACATCAACATCCTCCCGGTGTAAGGGGATTGCCAGTATGGGCATGCGCCCATACTGTTTGGGCACTCGCCCATTCTAGGTGGGCGCCCATCCTGCCGGAGGTCCTTCCCCATGCACACCGACAGCACCGCCGACACCGACAGCACCGCCGACACCGACAGCACCGCCGACACCGACAGCACCGCCGGCACCGACAGCACCGCCGGCACCGACAGCACCGCCGGCACCGCCCAGGCCGAGGCGTGGAACGGCTACGAAGGCGCCCACTGGGCCGCCCATCACGACCGCTGGAACGCGGTCAACGGGGGCTTCGACCGCCCCCTGCTCACCGCCGCCGCGATCAAGCCCGACGGACGCGTCCTCGACATCGGCTGCGGGGCCGGCGCCACCACCCGGCTGGCGGCCCGGGCGGCCCACCGCGGCCACGCCCACGGCCTCGATCTGTCCGGCCCCATGCTCGACCGGGCCCGTACGGTGGCAGCGCGGGAGGGCATCGCCAACGTCTCCTTCACGCACGGCGACGCCCAGACCCACCCGCTGCCCGAAGCCGCCTATGACGCCGCGATCAGCCGGTTCGGCGTCATGTTCTTCTCCGACCCCGCGGCCGCGTTCGCCAACATCGCCTCGGCGCTCCGGCCGGGCGGCCGCGTCGCCTTCCTGTGCGCGGCCGAGCCCGAGGGCAACGAGTGGCTGACGGCGCTCACCGCGCTCGCGGACGTACTGCCGGTCGGGAGCTTCGGATCGCCGGGCGGGCCGGGCATGTTCTCGCTGGCCGACCCCGCAGCCGCGACCGGCCTGCTGCGCACGGCGGGCCTGCGCGGCGTCCGCGCCGAACACGTCAGCGCGCGGGGCACCTGGGGCCGCACCGCCCGCGAGGCCGCGGACTTCCTCCTCGGCTCCGGCCCCGGCCGCCATCTGCTGGGCGCGGTCGGCCCCGACGCGGGCGCCCGGGCCCGGGACCGACTGACCGACACCTTCCGGGCGTACGAGGCCGGGGGCGCGGTCGCGCTGCGCAGCACCGCCTGGCTCCTGACCGGGACCCGCGCGGCCTGACCCGTACCGGCCCCGGCACCGGCCCCCGGCGCAGGCCTAGAACCCCCAGACGTCGATCTCGACGATGCCCGCGAACAGGTGCTCCCAGACGTCCCCGGCCGGGGTGGCGGGGTCGACAGAGAAGGGCTCCAGGGCGGCCGCCTCGCGCACGAAGTCCCGCTTGCCGTTTTCGCCCGGGTACGGACTCCAGCACGCGTTCATGAACCGGTACACGGCCTCCAGCAGCCGGACGAAGGTCTCGACGTCCCGGGCGAGGAGGAACGGTTCCCCGCCGTTGCGGACCATCCACACGGCACCCGTCTCCGGGTGGACGGACACCAGGCCGGTGTCGCCGTACCTCAGGTCGAAGGTGCCGAGCGGCAGCAGGCCGTCCTCCCCGGGCTCGACCTGGTGCGCGCCCGCCTCGGTCCACGTCAGGGAGAACGAGGCCACCCCCACCGCCCACCAGCGCGGCAGCCCCGCCCGCGCGATCAGCTGCCGGCTGGGGGAGTGGAGCAGCGCCGCGGGCTGCCGCTCCGGCGCCAGGCGCAGGACCCAGTCCGCCCCGAAGGCCTCCGCCAGCCGCCCGGCGTCGAGCGGCACCTCGGCGGGCACCGGCCCCGCGAACCAGGGCCCGTCCGTCCCCCACCCGACGGCACCGGCGGACGGGCCGGCCGGCAGGCCGCCCCGCTCGACGACCGCGATCCCGCGCTCCTCGGCGAACACGAACCGGCCCCCGCCGAGCGGTACGGGCTCCTCCCAGTTCTCCGGCCAGTGGAGGACCGGCTCCTCCTCGTCGTCGAAGAAGACGTACTCCTCCGTCCCGGGCACGGCGTCGTACCGCCGTCGGGCGAACTCCCCCTCGGCCGGGGCCGGGACCTGCTCCCCGCTGGCCGGGTCGAACCAGCGCTTGCCCGCCCACAGCGCCTCGACCTTCAGCAGCACCCGGCCGTCGGGTGCTTCGTGGACCTCGACGTCCGCGCCGCCGGACAGGTTCGGCTGGGCCCGGTAGGCGCCGACCGGACGCCACCAGGCCCAGACGGTCCGCCACGGCATGTCCGGCGCGGCCGCCGCCACCAGGCCGGCGTACGCGTCGTGGCCCAGGACCCGCGCGCCGAAGTACAGCCACGAGGCGAACTCGGCCCGGGACACCTCGGCCCCGTCCAGCACCGCGACCGCCTGCCCGAAGGCCTCGCGCCCCGCACCGCCGCCCGTGGCGGGCAGCTCCCCGAGGGCACCGGGTCCGGCCGCCAGCAGCGCGGCGGGGGAGGCGAACAGATTCTCAAGATCGTCAGGAGCCATGGGGCCATGCTGCCATCCCCCGCCGACAACCCCGCTCACTCGTACGGACGACCCCCTGCCGGACGGCAGTACGAACGCGCCCCCGCTCCGCGGCCACCCCGGCCGGGCGGCCGGCACCGGATCCGCGGCAGTGGCGTCAACGGCCGGACAGGCTCCGGACCGCCCCTGCATCATGTGGCTTTCACACCGGCCGCGAGCGGCCGAGGGGGAGGGGGCAGACATGAGGACCGTCCGCGGGGAGCAGGCCGGCGAGCTGATGGTGTGGGTGCGACGGGGCGGCTTCCCCGGCGAACTCCGGGAGGGCGACGCCGACATCGCACGCCGGCTCCTCGCCGCGGCGCCCGCCGGAATGCGGGCCGTGGTCATCGCGCTCGGCGGCGGGGCGTTCCGGTGGGTGGACGCCGACGGCGACGAGGACGTGCTGCTGGAGGCCGGAGGAGCGGGGGAGGAAGGGGAGGACGACGACGCCGGCCCGGGCCCGGACGACACGGACGGCGGGTTCGCGCTGGGCACCGGCGACGGTGCCACCCTCCCCGGACTGCCCGTGTCCTGGGCGCTGCTGGAGTTCCGCTGCCCGCACGGGGACGCGACCGTGCTGGTCGCACGCCACCCGGACGTCCCGCCGGCCTGCCCGGCGCACCACGTGCCCCTGCAACCGCACGAGACCGCCGCGCGGTGAGCGCCCCCGCCCAGCTCGCGACGGGCGTGACCCGGCTGACCGGCTCACGGTTCGCCCTCGTCGGCTACCTGCCCACCTACGCGGCCCTGGCGTACCTCGGCGCCCTCCTCGCCGCCCGGGCGCCCGGGGGCGGCATCGAGCTGTCCCGGGCACTGTCCCGCCTGCACGGCCTGTCCGGCGCCGCACTCGCCGGCCTCGCCCTCGGGGCGCTGCTCGTCGCCGTCCTGCTGCACCCCCTCCAGACCCCGCTCGTCCGGCTGCTGGAGGGGTACTGGCCGCGCCCGGCCGGCGCCGCCGCCCGGCTCGGGGTCATGGTGCAGGAACGGGCCCGCGCCCGCCTGGCCCGGGCGGCCGAGGTCGTCACCGCCGACCCCGCCGAGGCCGAACGGCAGCGGATCCTGGCGGCCGCCTGGCAGCTGGCGCGGAGCTTCCCACCGCCCCCGGTGCCCCTGCTGCCGACGCGACTCGGCAACACCCTGCGCGCCGCGGAGGCGACGGCGGGCGCCGCGTACGGGGCGGACGCGGTCGTGTGGTGGCCCCGGCTCTACCCCCTGCTCGGCGACCGGGTCCGGGCCGTCGTCGACGACCGGCGCGACCAGCTCGACCTGGCGTGCCGCCTCAGCGTGACCGCGGCCGCCACCGGACTGCTGAGCGTCCCCCTCGTCCTCGGCGCCGACGGCTGGTGGCGGGCGAGCCCGGCCGCGTTCCTCCTGCCGGCCTGGGTGGCCTACCGCGCGGCCGTGGCGGCGGCCCGCGGCTACGCCGAGGCTCTGTCGGCCGCCTTCGACCTGCACCGCTTCGACCTCCTGACCGCCCTGCACCTGCCCCTGCCCGGGGACCCCGACGCCGAGCGGGCCCTGGGCCGCCGGCTCACCCGGTTCTGGTCGCAGGGGGTACCGCTCACCGCCCTCCCGTACGAGCACCAGCACCAGCAGGAGCCGGCCCCGCACACCGCCGCGCCGCACGCCGCGCCGGGCGACGACGGCTCACGCTGAAAGGCCCCGCCATGCCCCGCACCTCCCCCTCCCGCCCGCACGCCCGCACCGGATCCACCGCGCGCGCCCTCGACTTCAGCCGCGACTGGGCGGGACTCTGCCGGGGCGGCCGCATCCTCGTCAGCATCGACCGGATCACCGCCGGCGACCCCCTCACCGAGATCCTCGCGCACGAATCCGTGCACGACGTCCTGCTCAGGACCACCCCACTGGGCTGGACGCAGCTCGTCCTGAGTCCCTGCGCCATGGAGCCCCACGAGCCCGGACCGCTGCGCGACCGGTGCGCGAGGCTGCTCGCGGCCACCGTCCAGGCGTCCCGCTTCACCCAGGAGGCGGTGGCGACCTTCCTGCCCGGCCTGGACCTCGGGCCCGCAGCCCTGGAGGCCTACCGGGCCCGCCACCCTCAGCCCTACCTCGACGCCGCCGACGCCCTGGAGTGGCTGCGCACCCGCGACCTGCCCCCGGAAACCCGGGAGCGGCTCGCCCTCGACCTCGGCGGGCTCGCGCTCCGCGTCCCCGTCCTGGAGGCGTGGCAGCCACACCGCCTCCACCGGCCCAAACGCGCCGAGCAGTGGTTCCGCGTCCCGCGCAACCGGCCGGACCGCCGCTTCCCCGCCCTGTGCCGCGCCCTGCGGGAGCTGCCCGACGAGGCCCTGCTCCGCGCGGCGCACGCCGGACCCGACGAGACCGCCCGCCTGCTCGCACACGTACGCATCGACGGAGAACCCCTCGCCTACGGCCGGCTCCCCGCCGGTCCCCCGACCCCCGAGTGGCTGGACGGACTCGTGGAGAACGTCCTGGGGCCGCTCGTCGGCGACACCACGCTGCCGCAGGACGACCGGGACCTGCTCGCCGGCGTGTGGGCCGTACCGGCACTCACCATGCCGGGCCTGCATCCGGCCCTGCTGTCGGTGGTCCTCACCCAGACCACCTCCACGAACGGCCGGATCGACCTCGACCCCCCGACCGACGAACTCCACGGCTACCCCCTGGTCGAGGTGCTGCACAACGGGCTCCCCGTCCGGTTGCCCGGCGTGGAGCCCGTCGGCCGGGAACCGATGTGGCTGGACGAGGGCGACACGGCCCTGTGGTTCATCTCGCCCTGGCAGGACCAGCGGGCCTGCCACCTGTCGCCGGCCTGGCTCCACGAGTGGCTCGGCGAACTCGACGACGACACGACCCTGTGCATGCGCGACGGCGGCGACCTCGCCGGAGTGCTGACGGGCGACCGCCGGTTCGCCGCGCGGCGGCGCGTCGTCCTCCTCCAGCACCGGACCCCGTACCAGGCGCTGCTCGTCGAACTGCCGGTGCTGGGCCTCGACGAGGAACGCGGACCGGTCACGATGACGGTGGCGCACTCCGAACTCGACGGCGTGGCCTACCTCATGCTGCGGCCCGAGAGCTCCTCGCCCGTGCTCATCGTCCCCACCGCCCGCGTCACCGCCGAACGCGCCGCGCGGGAACTGGTGGAGCGGCGCGGCGAGGTCCGCTTCCGCCTGGTGACCGACCCCGAGGAGTTCTACACCTCTCAGGGCATGCTCCGGGACGTCATGCGGGTGCTGCACAACTTCGAGGCCAAGCCGTGGCCGGACATCCTGCGGCCCGCTCCGCCCGCCACCCCGCGCGAGCCCGCCCGCCGCCGCGCCGAAGCGGAGCTGGACCCCGTCGTGGCACGGATGGAGCAGGCAGAGAAGGCGTTCGCGCGGAGCCCCACGGCGGAGCGGTTCGCGGTGCTGTCGGCGGCCGCCGAGGGCGTACTCGCCGCACCGTCCTTCCCCCACGTCTCACTGGGCTGGCGGATCAGGCTCCGCCAGGACGTGGCCGGCGCGCTCTACGGAGGCGTCCTGGAACTGCACGACCACGACGTCCTGCGGCGGGTGGTCGAGATCCAGACGGAACTCGTCGCCCTGCTCCCCGAGGACTCGCCCGAGCGGCCCGCACAGGAACGGACCCTGGCCCTCCTCTCCCTGTGCCTGCGCCGCGTGACCGGAGCGGCCCCACCGGAGGAACTGCTGCTGGAAGCACTGCTGACGGCGTCGGCGACCCGGGCGGGCACGCGCAGGCCCTCCGGCCCCGCCGACCTCCGCCGCCTGCGCACTCTACGGAGGCCCCCCGGGCCCAGACCCTCCGGGGACGCGTCCTAGTGCCCCGACCGGGAGCCGAGCGCGCCCGGAGCCCTGGGTATCCACGACGGCACGGCCGTCGCCGCCGCGCGGTCCGGCTGGTCCATGTACACGTACCAGTCGCGGTCCTCGCCGCCCATGCCCGCGCGGACGTCGATCTGCTTGATCTGGCCGGTCGCGTGGAAGTACAGGACGACGCTCTGCCGTTTGGAGCCCTCGTCGTAGAACTCCGCGGTGACCATTCCCCGGGCGCCCTCGCCGAAGGCGGAGATCCAGGTCCGCGCCGTCGCCGCCGGGACGCCCCGCGCGGTGCCCGGCGCCGCGAGGGCGGCCAGTTCCTCCGCGTCCCCGTCGGCCGTACGCCAGACGACCTCCTGCGCGGTCCGCAGCGTGCCCGTCGACGGGTACCCGACCACGGCCAGCGGCTCGTGGCCGCCGTAGTCCCCGGCGTAGCGGACCTCCTCCTCGCTCGGCAGGTCCGAACAGCCCGTCAGCACGCCGAGCGCCGCGACGGTGGCGGCGGCCGCCCGTACGGCCGGGTGATGCGGCTCCCACCTGCTGCGTCTGTGCATCCGGTCAAGGTAGCGGAGGGCCGGCGCGGGTCCGCGGGGCGGGTGTCCGGACGGCCCGGGGCGGTTGCGGGTCCGGCCGGGCGGCACGTGCTGCCGCGGCGGACCCGCCCGGCCGGGCCGCCCCCCCCCCCCCCCCCCCCCACCCCCCCCCCCCCCCCCCCCGGCCCCCCAGCCCCCTGACCCGGCCGCCCGGCCTCAATGCCGGGG
>NZ_JBNNPF010000003.1:214761-281226 GCF_050275515.1 Streptomyces sp. NPDC004126
GCCAGGACCACCAGGGCCGCGCCGAGCGTGCCGATGGCGTACGCCACCACGAGCCCCGGGCGGCGTCCGCGCGCGGTCATCAGGGCGCCCCCGCCCCGTACGTCGCACCGGCCGCCGTGGCGCTCCTGCCGCGTGACCGGTCCGCCGGGCATCATGGCCGGGTGACGACGCGATCAGGCGACGACCCCGGCCCCGGCGACGGTGAGCGGCCCGTCCGGCTGCCCTACGCCGACCCGGCCTTCGTCGCCGACCCGTTCCCGCTCTACCGGCACCTGCGCGACGAGGCACCCGTCCACCGCGTGGTCATCGCGGGCGGCCTGGACGCCTGGCTCGTCACCCGCCACGAAGACGGCCTGGAGGCCCTGTCGGACCCCCGCCTCGGCAGCGACGTACGCGACGCCACGGACACCCGCCTGCTGCGGCAACTGCCCGACACGGAGCGCGAGGCGATGCTCGGCAACATGCTCCGCAGCGACCCGCCCGACCACACCCGGCTGCGCCGCCTGGTCTCCAAGGCGTTCACCGCCCACCGGGTGGCCGGGATGCGGCCCCGCATCCAGGCCCTCACCGACCGGCTGCTCGACGCGGTCACCCCCGCCGGCCGCGCCGACCTCGTCGCCGACTTCGCGCTGCCCCTCCCCGTCACCGTGATCGGCGAACTGCTCGGCGTCCCGGTGGACGACCGCCGCGACTTCCAGCGCTGGACGGACCGCCTGATCACCCGCGGCGCGGAGCCGCCGGACCCGGCCGTCGTCAACGAGGCCTGGCAGCACATGCGCGGCTACGTCACCGGGCTCATCCGGGACAAGCGGGCACACCCCGGCGACGACCTGCTCAGCGCCCTGGTCACCGCCCGGGACGAGGAGCGGCGGCTGACCGAGGACGAACTGATCGCCATGGTCTTCCTGCTGCTGGCCGCCGGCTACATCACCACCGTCAACCTGATCGCCGGCGGCCTCGCCACGCTGCTCGCCCACCCCGACCAGCTCGGCCTGCTGCGCTCCGATCCCGGACTGCTGCCGGGGGCGGTCGAGGAGTTCCTGCGCTACGACGGCCCGGTGAACCCCGGCATCGCCCGCTTCGCCCGCGAGGACGTCGAGATCGCCGGCGTGCGGATCCCGCGCGGTGCGACCGTACTGATCGCCTCCGCCATCGCGGACCGGGACCCGGTGCGCTTCCCCGACCCCGACCGCCTGGACATCACCCGCCGGGACAACGCCCACCTGGCGTTCGGGCACGGCATCCACTACTGCCTGGGCGCACCGCTGGCCCGCCTCGAAGCCGAGATCGCCATCGGCACGGCCCTGCGCCGGCTCCCCGGCCTCACCCTCGCCGTCCGCCCGGACGAGATCCCCTGGCGGCTCGGCGGCCTGCGCGGCCCCCTGACCCTCCCCGTCGCCTTCACCCCGGCCGGCTAGCGGCAAAGATCCCGGGCGGCGATGTCGAGAACCCCGGGCCGGCTCCGTCTCCCGTATGAACGCGACCGGAAGCGGTCGCACCAGCACCACGGAGGAGAGCCATCATGGCGAAGTACCTGCTGCTCAAGCACTACCGCGGAGCCCCGGCGGCGGTCAACGACGTGCCCATGGACCAGTGGACGCCCCAGGAGATCTCGGCCCACATCCAGTACATGAACGACTTCGCGGCCCGGCTGGAGAAGACCGGCGAGTTCGTCGACGGCCAGGCGCTCGCCCCCGAGGGGACCTTCGTCCGGTACGACGGGGAGGGACGCCCGCCGGTCACCGACGGCCCGTTCGCCGAGACGAAGGACCTCATCGCCGGCTGGATGGTCATCGACGTCGACAGCTACGAACGCGCCGTCGAACTGGCCGGAGAGCTGTCCGCCGCCCCCGGGGCGGGCGGCGAGCCGATCCACGAATGGCTCGAACTGCGCCCCTTCCTGACCGAGCCCCCCACCGTCACGGAGTGACCTCCCCCATGCCCGGTGCACCCGAGGCGTCCGGAATGGACGCGGCCCTGCTCAGGAGCCTCACACCGGGCGTCCTCGCCGTCCTCGTCCGCCGCGGGGCCGACTTCGCGGCGGCCGAGGACGCCGTGCAGGACGCCCTGGTCGAGGCGGTCCGGGTCTGGCCGGCCGAACCCCCGCGCGACCCGAAGGGCTGGCTGGTCACCGTGGCCTGGCGGCGGTTCCTCGACGCGGCCCGCGCCGACACCGCCCGCCGCCGGCGCGAGGACCTCGTCGAGCAGGAGCCGGAACCCGGGCCGGCCCCCGGCGCGGACGACACGCTCCGGCTGTACTTCCTGTGCGCCCACCCGTCGCTGACGCCGTCGTCCGCGGTCGCGCTCACGCTGCGCGCCGTCGGCGGACTCACCACCCGTCAGATCGCCCGGGCCTACCTGGTGCCCGAGGCGGCCATGGCGCAGAGGATCAGCCGGGCCAAGCGCACCGTCTCGGGCGTGCGCCTCGACCGGCCCGGCGACGTCGCCACCGTGCTGCGGGTCCTCTACCTGGTCTTCAACGAGGGCTATTCCGGGGACGTCGACCTCGCCGCCGAGGCCATCCGGCTCACCCGGCAGCTCGATGCCGCGATCGACCACCCGGAGGTGGCGGGCCTGCTCGCCCTCATACTGCTCCACCACGCCCGGCGCGCCGCCCGGACCGCACCCGACGGCAGCCTGGTGCCCCTCGCCCAACAGGACCGCGGGCTCTGGGACACGGCGGCGATCGCCGAGGGCGTCGGGATCCTCCAGGCGGCCCTCGCCCGGGACCGGCTGGGCGAGTTCCAGGCGCAGGCCGCCATCGCCGCCCTCCACGCGGACGCGCGCACCGCGCGGGAGACCGACTGGCCGCAGATCGTCGAGTGGTACGACGAACTCGTACGCCTGACCGGCAGCCCGGTCGTCCGGCTCAACCGCGCGGTGGCCGTCGGCGAGGCCGACGGACCCCGCGCGGGCCTGGCGGCACTCGCGGAGCTGGACGACGCGCTGCCCCGGCACACGGCGGTGGCGGCCCACCTCCACGAACGCGACGGCGACCTCGCGAAGGCGGCCCTGCTGTACGCCGAGGCCGCCCGGAAGGCCCCCAGCCTCGCCGAACGGGACCACCTGACGCGCCAGGCCGCCCGGCTCAACGCCCGCGGACGCCGCTGACCGGACCCCCGTCTCCCGCGCCCGGGTGCTTCCCCGGCCGGGACCGGGAGGGACGGGGCCCGCCGGGGAACACTCCCCGGACGGCGGCGCACTCCCCGAGCGCCGCCCGCCCGGCGTCGGGAGGAGCGGCTTGGACGGCACCACACGCCCGGCCGCCGCCGTGCGCCCGCCTTGACGGTGGCGAAGGAGCGTCCAGCTCCGGATGTGTAGGCACCATCGACCGCCTGTCCGGGCGGGCCCGGGGGTGCGAACCTGACCACGCCGCCCGGCCGAGCCCCGCGCGCACGGGCCCCCCGATCGTGCGCGCCGCCGTTCGACGGCCGCCCGTCCCGCCCGTCCCGTCCGCCCCGTCACCGAGGGAGCCCGCCCTATGCAGACCCGTTCACCCGTCGAGCCGCGCAAACGAGTGGTGTGGGGGATAACCCTCGTACTGACCGCGGTCACCGCCCTGCTCGGGGCCGCGCCCGGGGCCGCCACGGCAGCACCGTCCCCCGCCGCCCCGCCCGTCCCCGTCCTGTCCTGGGGCCCCTGCGAGGGCGCCGCGGCCGGGGACGCCTTCGAGTGCGCGACCGCCCGCGTACCGCTGGACTACCGCGATCCGGCCGGGCCTACGATCCCGCTCGCCGTCACCCGACGGCTCGCGCCCGACCGGGCCCACCGCACCGGCGTCCTGCTGCTCCACCCCGGCGGACCCGGCAACTCCGGTGTGGACTTCGCCCGCAACAGCTACGAGAACCTGCCCGCCTCCCTCCGCGACGCCTTCGACGTCGTCGGCTACGACATGCGCGGTGTGGGGCGCAGCGGACAGATCGAGTGCTGGAACGACAAGGAGTACTCCGCCGCCGTCGACGCCGCACGCGGCGTACCCGGCCCCGGAGCCCTGCGGGAAGCGGTCCGGCAGGGCCTCGACTTCGCCACCGCCTGCCGGCAGCGCGCCGTGGACCTGGCCCCGTACATCGGTACCGGCTCCAACGCCAAGGACATCGACCTGCTCCGCCGGGCCCTCGGCGAGGAGCAGCTCACCTTCTACGGACGCTCCTTCGGCAGCTACGTCGGCACCGTCTACGCCGCGCAGTTCCCCCGCCGCGTCCGCGCCATGGTCCTGGACGGCGCCTACGACCCCCGCACGTACGCCGACCTGCCCTACGCCTACGACGCCGCGCAGTTCACCGCCCTGGACGGGGCCGTGGGCCGGTTCCTCGACTGGTGCGCGCAGGACCCCGCCGGGTGCGGCTTCGGCGACGGCCGGCCCCGCGAGGCGTTCGAGGAGCTCAAGCGGGCGCTGGACGCCGACCCGGTGATCACCCCGAGCGGACGCCCGGCGACCGGCTACACCCTCGCCTACCGCCTGATGTTCAACATCAACTCGGGCAAGGAGATCTGGCCCTACCTGGGGCAGGCCCTCAAGGCGGCGCAGGCGCGCCAGTCCACCTTCCTGCTCAACCCGCCCTCACCCGGGTCCTTCGACTTCCTCAACGTCAACCTGGCCGTGGAGTGCGCCGACCGCGTCTACCCGAAGAGCCCCCTGCTCCTGGGCGCCCTGGTCACCGCCGAGGCGGCCTCCGCGCCGCTGCTGGGGCCGGCGATCGGGTTCGGGCCGCCCACCTACGACCACAACCACGCGACCACCTGCGCCCAGTGGCAGACGGAGCGCCCGAGCCGCCACGAGGGCTCCTACCGCGCGGCCGGCTCCGCCCCGATCCTGGTCCTCGGCACCACGGGGGACCCCGACACCCCGTACCAGGACGCCGTCGCCCTCGCCCGGACGCTGGAGAACGGCCGCCTGCTGACGTTCGACGCCGAGGGGCACACCGCGTACAACCGCAGTGCGTGCGTCAGCGACCTGGCCACGAAGTACCTCGCCACGCTGGCGCTGCCCGCCCGGGGCACCGTCTGCGCGGACGAGGCGCCCCCGGAGGCGTCGGCCCGCCGCACCGCCGGCATCGAGGTCGACGAGACGCGCGACGTGATCCCCGCCCTGCGCTGAACCCCGGCCGCCGCGCGGCGCCCCGGCCGGTCACCGGCCGGGGTCCCGCGCGGTTAGGCTCACCCCATGACTGTGCTCGTATACGAAGACTTCGGCACCGGCCGCCACCGCGAGGCCTCGCTGATCAGGCACGCCCTGGGCAGCGTCCACGACGAGGAGCTCGTGGCCGGTCTCGCCGGGGGCATCGGCTTCATGTACTTCGTCTTCGAGTACGAGGGACGCCTGCCCATCCTCACGATCGTGGCCCAGTCCCACCCCGAGCCCTGGGTACAGGTCGCGCTCGGCCGCCTCGGGGTCCCGTACGAGGCCACCCGCGCGATGAACCCCCGCTGGGGCCGGGTCCGCGCCGCGCTGGACGGCGGGCAGCCCGCGTTCTGCGTGGTCGACCGCTCCTCCCTGCCCTGGCACGCGGCCGACCCGGACGCCGCGATGACCGGCACCGACCCGTACACCGTCGCCATCGCCGGGTACGACGGCGACGACCTGCTGGTCGAGGACGGGGCACCGACCCCGTACCGGATCGGCCGCGAGGAGTTCGGCGCCGCCTGGACCGCCCACCGCAAGGGCCGCCACCAGCTGATCGTCCCCACCGGCCCCGCCGAGGGCGAGCCGGACGTGGACGGGGCGATCGCCTCCACCGTCACGCACCTCACGGGCGCGGTCCTCGGCAACGCCTTCGACGTGAACTTCGGCTTCACCGGGATGGAGAAGCTCGCCGCCCAGCTGCGCGACGGCACCACCAAGACGGGCTGGGAGCGGCGGTTCGGCAGCTCGCCGGAGGCCCTGCGGGCCGGCACCGGGCGGCTGTACGCCTGCCTGGAGGAGGAGTGGACGGCCCCGGGCGCGACCCGGCCGCTGTACGCCGACTTCCTCGACCGCGTCGGGAGGCCGGAGGCGGCCGGGCTCTTCCGGGAGTCCGCCGGCCACTGGGCGGAGCTGGCGATGCTCGGCCGCGACGCCGACCCGGGGGCGGGTGCGCAGGAGCGGCGGGCGCTGTTCGACGCGTGCGCGGAACACGTGGACCGGTGCCTGGAACTGGAGCGCGAGGCGGTCCGGGCCCTGGAGAAGTAGGCCCCGCGCACCCTTGACGGATGGATGGTCTGGACCAACCCTACGTGGTGGCGCGCCACTTCCGGCGCGCACGGACGAAGGGAGCACCCCCGTGATCCGTCGCACCATCCGCCTGCTCGGCCTCGGCCTCGGCCTCGGCCTCGCCGCGTTATGCGTCCAGCTGCCCGCTGCGGCCGCGGCCGAACCGCCGGGGACGCGCGCGCCCGACACCTGTGCGGTGAAGCCCAGGCCGGCCGGCAAGGTCCTCCAGGGGTACTGGGAGAACTGGGACGGCGCCGCGAACGGCGTCCACCCGCCGCTGGGCTGGATCCCCCTGACCGACGGCCGCATCCGCGCGCACGGCTACAACGTGGTCAACGCGGCCTTCCCCGTCATCCGCTCCGACGGCACCGTGCTGTGGGAGGACGGCATGGACAGCACCGTGAAGGTGCCCACCCCCGCCGAGATGTGCCAGGCCAAACAGGACGGCCTCACCGTCCTGATGTCCATCGGCGGCGCGGCCGCCGGCATCGACCTGAACTCCACCGCCGTGGCGGACCGCTTCGTCGCGACGATCGTCCCCATCCTGAAGAAGTACAACTTCGACGGGATCGACATCGACGTCGAGACCGGCCTCGTCGGCTCCGGCAGCATCACCCGCCTCTCCCCGTCGCAGGCCAACCTGATCCGCATCATCGACGGCGTGCTCGCGCAGATGCCGGCCGGATTCGGCCTGACGATGGCCCCCGAGACCGCCTACGTCACCGGCGGCAGCGTGGCGTACGGCTCGATCTGGGGCGCGTACCTGCCCGTCGTCAAGAAGTACGCCGACAACGGCCGGCTGTGGTGGCTGAACATGCAGTACTACAACGGCAGCATGTACGGCTGCTCCGGGGACTCCTACTCGGCGGGGACCGTCGCCGGCTTCAAGGCGCAGACCGACTGCCTCGACCGGGGCCTCGTCGTCCAGGGCACCACGGTCCGGGTGCCCTACGACAAGCAGGTCCCCGGGCTCCCGGCCCAGCCGGGCGCCGGCGGCGGCTACATGGCGCCGGGCCTGGTCGCCCAGGCCTGGAACCCCTACGGCGGCCGGCTCAAGGGGCTCATGACCTGGTCGCTCAACTGGGACGGGTCCCGGAACTGGACCTTCGGCGACAACGTCAGGGCACTCCAGGGCCGCTGACGCCGCCGCCCCCGGGCCGTCCTCAGCCCCCCAGCTGCTTGCGGATCAGCTCGTACGAGCGGACCCGGTCGCGGAAGCCGTAGACGGGCGTGGTCAGCATCAGCTCGTCCGCGCCGGTCTCGGCGGCCAGCTCCGCGAGCCGGCGCACGACGGTCTCGGGGGTGCCGACGGCCTGCTGCGCGCGGAAGCCGGCCAGGGCCTCCAGCTCCGCCGGCGCGAAGGCGTGCGCGGCGGCCTCCTCGGGTGTGGGGAAGGGCATGTCGCTGATCCCCTTGAGCAGGTCCGCCTTGACCACGTTCATCGGCTCGCCGAGCCGCAGGGCCTCCTCCTCCGTGTCCGCGCACACCGCCTCCACGCACAGCAGCACCCGGGGCCGCTCGCACCAGCGCGAGGGGGTGAACGCGGCCCGGTACCGCTCCAGGACCGCCCGGGTGTTCTCCGGCCGGATGTGGTGGGCGACCGCGACCGGCAGGCCGAGTTCCGCGGCGAGCGCGGCCCCGGCGGGGCTGGAGGCGAGCAGCCACGGCTCCGGCAGCGGGCCGAGCGCGACCTCCTCCACGAGGAAGGACAGCACCGCCGCCACGTCCTCCCGGTACTCGGCGTCCGTCGTCGGGTCCGCTCCGCGGCGCAGGGCGCGGGCGATGCCCTCGTCGAAGGTGCCGGGTCCGCGCCCGATGCCCAGGTCGATCCGGTCCTCGTGCAGGGCGGCGAGGGTCCCGAACTGCTCGGCCAGGGCGAGGGGCGCGTGGTTGGGGGCCAGCACGCCGCCCGAGCCCAGCCGGATCGCCGAGGTGGACGCCGCGGCGTGCGCGGTGAGCACGACCGGCGGGAACGCCCCGATCGCGGGGGAGTGGTGGTGTTCGGCGTACCAGACGCGGTGGTAGCCCAGGCGTTCCAGCTCCCGCGCGAAGGCCGCGGTGTCCCGCAGGGTGTCCACGGCCCGGGTGCCGGTCTGGACCATCGCGACTTCGAGCGCGGAGAGGGGTATGTCGATCATGCCGCCAGCATAGGGACCGGCCGCTCCGGCGAGGTCCGCGGCGATCCGTTTTGCGCCACCGGAAGAGCCGGAAGAGCCGGAAGAGGTTGACAGTGATCACTCCCTTGCATCACCCTTTCACTAGTCAACTAGTGAAAGGGTGATGCAGCCGTGCTGGAGTACCGCATCGACCGCCGCAGCGGCATCGCCACGTACCTGCAGATCGTCCAGCAGACCAAACAGGCCCTGCGCCTGGGCCTGCTGGTACCCGGCGACAAGCTGCCGGCCGCGCGCGAGGTCGTCGAGGCCACCGCCATCAACCCCAACACCGTCCTCAAGGCCTACCGCGAACTGGAACGCGAAGGCCTGGTCGAGGCGAAGCGGGGGATGGGCACCTTCATCCGGAAGTCCCTGGGCGCCGCCCCGGCCGACTCCCCGCTCCACGACGAACTCGACGGCTGGGCGCGGCGGGCACGGGCCGCCGGGATGGAACGGGACGACGCGGCCGCGCTCTTCGCATCAGTACTGGACCAACACTTCAAGGGGGACGGCGACGCATGACCGACACCGTGATCGAGGCGGAAGGCCTCGGACTGCGCTACGGACGCAAGGGGGCATGGGCACTGCGCGACTGCTCCTTCCGGCTGCCCGAAGGCCGGATATGCGCGCTCGTCGGCCCCAACGGGGCCGGAAAGTCGACCCTGCTGGCTCTCGCCGCCGGGCTCGTGCTCCCCACCGAGGGCACCCTGCGCACGGCGCCGCGCGAGGAACTCGCCTACGTCGGCCAGGACAAGCCCCTCTACCCGCAGCTCACCGTCGACGAGACCCTGCGCCTCGGCCGGGAACTCAACCCCGGCCGCTGGGACGCGGCGACGGCCGAGCGGATCACGGACGCCGGAGGCCTGTCCCGCAAGGCCCGGATCCGCACCCTCTCCGGCGGCCAGCGCACCCGCGTCGCCCTGGCCCTCGCCCTCGGCAAGCGCCCGGCCCTGCTCCTCCTGGATGAGCCGATGGCCGACCTCGACCCGCTCGCCCGGCACCAGCTCATGGGCACCCTGATGGCCGACGCCGCCGAGAACGGCACCTCCGTGGTGATGTCCTCCCACATCCTCACCGAGCTGGAGGGCGCCTGCGACCACCTCCTCCTCGCGGACGGCGGCCGCATCCGCCTCGCCGGCCCCATCGACGAGGTCAGCGCCGCCCACCGGCTGCTCACCGGCCCGGCCGCCGCCTCCGCCGAACTCGCCCGCCACACCGTCGTGGAAACCCGTACGACGGGCCGCACCCTCACCGCGCTCGTGCGGCCGGGCGGGCCCGTCGACAGCGGGACCTGGCAGACGTCCACCCCCTCCCTGGAGGAACTCTTGCTCGCCCACCTGCGCTCCCCCGATGCCCCGACGTTCGAAGTCACGGGGGTGCGGGCATGAGCGCGGCGACGCTGAAGGGCCCGTACTGGGCCACCGTCCGCCAGCACCGCCACGCGGCCTGGGCGCTGCCCGCGCTGGCGGCGGTCGCCCTCGCCGCGGTGGCCGCCCTGCGCCTGTGGGTCGGCGACCCGGGCTCCGACGGGCCGTCCGTGTTCCCGGCCCGGGGCTACAACCTGCTGCGGCTCTGCATGCAGTACGCGGGCACCGCCCTGCTCCTGCTGCCACTCCTGGTCGGCGCCTTCGTGGCCGGCCCGATGACCGCGCGCGAACTGGAGAGCGGGACCTGGCGGCTCGCCCTCACCCAGTCGACCACGCCCAGGGCCTGGCTCGGCGCGAAGGTCCTCGTCGCCGGTCTGGTGTCCGCCCTCGGGGCGGCCGCGCTGGTGCTGGTCTACCGCCTCGGCTGGACGCAGGTGTCCAACACCTGGCAGCTCAGCCGGTTCGACCGGGGCCCCTACGAGGCCACCGGCCCGGTGCTGATCGGCTACTGCCTGCTGGGCGTGGCCCTCGGCGTCCTCGTCGGCCAGCTCGTCCGGCGCACCGTCGCGGCCATGGCGGTCGCCGGCCTGCTCACCGGAGTCGTGCTGGCGGGCCTCGGCTCTCTCCGGTGGTCGTTCCTGCCCGTGGAGACGAACACCATTCCCTTCGGCGGGAACCCGATGAAGCTGGCACCGCCCGACTCCCTGATGACGGACCTGGGGCTGCTCACCGCCTCGGGTTCGCGGCTGCCCAACGATGCCTGCTTCGAGCGCACCCGGGAGATGGGCGTCTGCCCCGCCGACCTGAACGTCACCGGCCGGTACGCGGACTTCCACCCGGCCTCGCACTACTGGCCGACGCAGCTGATCGAGACCGCCGTGGTCCTCGCCCTGGCCGCCGCCGCGCTCTACGCGGCGTTCCGGATGCTGCGCGCCCGCCGCGGCTGAGGCCTACAGCCCCGCACCACCGGTCGCGTCGACGACGCGGCCGGTGACCCAGCGCCCGGCGTCCGAGGCGAGGAAGGCCACGACGTCCGCGATGTCCCGCGGCTGCCCGACCCGGCCGAGCGCGGCGAGCGAGGCCGCGTGCGCCTCGGCCTCCGGGTTGCCTCGCAGCCAGCCGGCGTTGACGTCGGTGTCGACGATGCCGGGGGCGACCGAGTTCACCGTGACGCCCCGGGAGCCGAGGGCCTTGGCGAGGTTCAGCGTCAGGGTGTCGAGGGCTCCCTTCGTCGCCCCGTAGGCCAGGATCTCCGGCATCGCGAGCCGGGCGGCGCCGCTGGAGATGTTGATGACCCGGCCGCCGTCGCGCAGCCGGCCCAGGGCCTCCTGCACCACGAAGAACGGGGCCCGCACGTTGACCGCGAAGACCCGGTCGAAGCCCTCCTCCGTGACCTCGCCCAGCGGGGAGGGCAGCCCGATGCCCGCGTTGTTGACGATGATGTCGACGCCGTCCAGGCCGAGTCCGTCGTACGCGGCCCAGAGCGCGGCCGCGTCCCCGTGCCGGCCGAACTCGGCCCGCAGGGCGAAGGCCCGGCCGCCGTCGGCGGTGATCCGCTCGACGGTCTCCCGCGCGGCGGCCTCGTCGCCGGCGTAGGTCAGCGCGACGGTGATCCCGTCCGCCGCGAGCCGTTCGGCGATCGCCCGGCCGATTCCCCGACTGCCGCCGGTGACCAGTGCGTTCTTGCCCATGAGGAACTCCCCGTATTTCTGTAGTGGTCGTTACATAAAAAACGTAACACAAGATCCAGAACGCCTGCAACGCCCCGCGGCCGGCCGCTAGGATCCGGCCATGCCGATCACGCCGATACCCGTCCTCCGAGGCGGCAAGCGCACCGATCTCCGAGCCGTCGAGGGGGAGTTGGTCCTGCTGCGGGCGGGCCGGGAGCACCGCATCCCCTTCGAGGCCGTCGCCCTGGTCCACGCCGAGCGGCGGGCCGTCGAGGTCCGGCTCCGGGCACCCGACGGGAGCGCGCCGGCCGTCTACCGGATCGAGGGCGTCAGCGCGGCGGCCGCGACCGCCTTCGCCCGCGCCGTCCACTCGGCACTCCCGCCGATCCCCGAGGGCGCGGCCGCCGTGGACGGCGCCGCCCTGGTCACCGTCCGCGCCGCCGAGCGCGAACCGCTGACCCCGAGGGAGGAGTTCGGCCGGCGGGTGAAGTGGATGGCGTGGACGTCCCTCCTCGCCGTCGCCGCGATGAGCGTGATCGTCTCCTTCGCCACGCACCCCGTCATGATGGTCTTCGTCTGGCTGACGGGCGGTGTCGGCTTCCCCTTCGCGGCCGCGGTCCTCCTGCTGCTGCCCAAGGCAGCCGAGCGCTGGCGCCTGCCCCGGCACGGCATCACCGTGACGGCGGAATACGCCCACAGCGCCGCCGAACCGACCCTCTACCTGTACGGGGACCCGGAGGGCAACGCCCGCACGTTCTACGACGCGAGCGGCCGCCTCCGCCTGGAGGTCAGTTACGACCCCGGGGACCCCGGCCGGGTGGTCCGCGCCGACGGCAAGGGCCGCTGGCTCGACGCGATCCTCCTCTCGTCCGCGTCCCTCATCGCCGTCCTGGCCCTGCTGGCCTTCCTGGCGACGCCCTTCATGTCCGTGTAGGCCGGCCATATTGACGTGCGCATCCCCATCGGAGCTGCGACAGTCACCGTCGTGACCTTGATGAACGTCCTCCTCGACTTCGCGGCGACCGGCCGGATCGGCCCGCTCCACTGCGGTATGCCCCTCGCCGCGGCCGAGGAGGTGCTCGGCCCGGGCCGGCCGCACCCGCAGATCGTGATGAAGGGCCCGGACTTCGACGGGTACCCGTACGTCTGGGGCGGGCTGGAACTCGTCGTCACCCGGCGCCACGTCAGCGGCATCTCGGTACGGCTCGACCCCGGGTCGGCGGCCAGACTGCCGCCCGAGGTGCTGCCGGACGCCGGCGCGTACGCGGCGACCTTCCTGCGCGAGGACTTCATCGCCGCCCTCGACGCCGTCGGCTGCCGGCACGTGGCCAACCCGGTCCTGACCTTCGACGAGCAGTCGGCCGTCACCACCCGGCCCGCCGGGGTCAACGTGCTCTTCGGCGTGCCGGTCAAGGACGCGGACGTCCCGGACCGCAGCCGCTTCCACCTCGAGTTCCTCGACCGGCAGACCGCGTGACCGCCGCCCCGGGACCGCCGGGCCGCGGCTACCGGTACGTCGGGCCCGGGGAACTGCGGGCGCTCGCCGGGCCCGGGGGAGAGGGGCGGTGCGTCCGGTCGGCCGCCGACCTGCACGACTGGCTGCGGGCGGCGGCGCCGGGTGAACGGGCCGAGCCCTTCACGTACGTGGTCGACGGCGCCGGTGCGCTGCGGCTCGCACCCCGCCGCAGCGAGCACGTGGCCTGCGCCGGCGGCGGCCCCGTGCGGGCCGCCGGGGAGATGGGCTTCCGCGAGGAGTCCGGGCGGTGGCGGGTCGACGTGGTGAGCAACCAGTCGACCGGCTACTGCCCGGACACCGCCTCGTGGCCGGACGTCGCCGCGGCCCTGGCCGCGGCCGGCATCCCGCACCCGGCCGGCTTCACCCACCCGGTGCTCTTCCGCCGCTGCCCCGGCTGCCGCGAGGTCAACATCGTGCGGGAGGGGGACTTCGTCTGCGTCTTCTGCGACGCCGAACTGCCCCGGACCTGGAACGTGGACGGCGACCGGGCACCGGCGGACCGCCGCTGAGCGGTCCGCCGCCCTAGTGGGCGACCTCGACGACGATCTTCCCGATCTGCACGCCCGACTCCATGTACCGGTGCGCCTCGGCGATCTCGCCGAGGCCGAAGACGCGGTCCACCACCGGACGGAAGGCCCCCGCCGTCAGACCGGACGTGACGAACGCCTCCGCCCGCCGCAGCCGCGCGGGGTCCCTGGTCGTCTCGTGCATCGTGTACGTCCGCATGTTCAGGGCGGGCATCCCGAGTTCGAAACCGGGATACGGCGTCGGCAGGCCGCTCACCGCCCCGTACAGGAAGAGCGTGCCCCCGGGGGCGACCGCCCTGGCCAGGTCCACCACGCCCGGCCCCGCCACGGCGTCGAAGACGAACTCCGCGCCCCGGCCCCCCGTCAGGGCCAGCACCCGGTCGGCCACCGGCTCCTCGTCGGTGACGATCACCGCCGCCGCCCCCGCCGCGAGCAGCGCCTCCCGCTTGGCGCGGCTGCGCGTCGTGGCGACCGGCACCGCGCCCACCCGCCGGGCGACCTGGATCGCCGCCAGGCCCACGCTGCTGGAGGCGGCCGTCAGCACCACCGTGTCGCCGGCCCGCATCCCGCCGACCTCGACCAGCGCCCCGTACGCCGTCACGTAGGGCATCCACACCGCCGCCCCCTCGACCGCGCCGAGCCCGGCCGGGCGGTGCACGACCGCGGCCGCCGGGACGAGGGCCCGCTCCGCGTAGACGCCGTAGTCGTTCATCGAGAACGCCGGCACCACGCTCACCGCCTCGCCCGCCTCGAACCCGGTCACCCCCGGACCGGCCGCCTCGACCACCCCCGCCGCCTCGGCGCCGAGCCGGGCCGGGAACTCCTTGGCCGGCTCGATGTAGTGGCCGGCCCGGAACAGCACCTCCGCCCGGTTGATGCCGATCGCGTCGACCCGGACCAGCAGTTCGCCGGGGCCCGGTTCGCCGACCGGCACCTCCTCGATCCGCAGTACCTCCGGGCCGCCGTACTCGTGGAACCGCACCGTCGCGGTCATAGTGCCTCCCCCTCCGATCGACGCCGGTACGGGACCCGCACCGCCGTGCCCCCAGCCAACCTGAAAGTTCGACAGCTGTCAAAGTTCGATGGCGGTGGTACTTTGGCAGCCGTCGAAGGCGGAACCAGTCAGGCATGCGGAACACGGGAGGCGGGCGGACCGATGGCGGCAGCGGAAACGGCAGCGGCAGCACGGCGGAGCGGCACCCGGACGGACCGGATCCCGGAACACCCGGACATCGCCGCCATCGGCCTCCAGCAGGTGCTCGAAGCCCTCGTCGACCCGGTGCGCCGGAAGATCGTCGGCGAGCTCTACCACGCCCCGCAGGACCTGGCCTGCGGCACCATCGACCTTCCGGTCGGCAAGTCCACCGCCACCCACCACTTCCACGTGCTCCGCGACGCCGGCCTGATCCGCCAGTACTACGTGGGCACCTCCCGGATGAACGCCCTGCGCCGGGAAGAGGTGGACGAGGCCTTCCCCGGCCTGCTGCGCGCGCTGGTCGGCGTACCCGGGCGCCCCTGACGGGGGCCGGGCGCCGCTTCGCCCGGTCGGGCGCCTCCGGGACGCCCCCACGGCGAGCTTCGCCGGCCCGGACGCCCGGCCGGTCCAGGCTCGGACGACGTCCGTACGGCTCGGTACGGCTCGGTACGGCTCGGTACGGCTCGGTACGGCTCGGTGGGGAGGCAGGCGCATGCCCGGTCCTCGGTCCGGCCCGCCCGGACGCACCGCAGTGGGGTACCGGGCCTACCGGGCCTACCTGGTCGCGGTCCCGGCCGGCGCCCTGGTGGGGCTGGTCGGCGGCGCGTTCCGCCGGTGCCTGGAAGGCGCCGGCGAACTGCGCGGCAGGCTCCTGGAGACCGCCGACGCACTCGGCGGTGCGGGCCGGCTGCTGATCCCGGTGGCGCTCGCCGCGGCCGGTGCGGCGGTGGCCTGCGCGATCGCCCGGCGGGTCCCGACCGCCGCGGGCAGCGGCATCCAGCACGTGGAGGCCGTATGGCGGGAGGAGGCCGGGCCGGGGCCCCGCTCGCTGTGGCTGCTGCCCGCGAAGTTCCTCGGCGGCCTCATCGCGATCGGCTCCGGCCTGGTCCTCGGCCGGGAGGGCCCGATCGTGCACATGGGGGCCTCGATCGGGTCCGGCGCCGGCCGCCTCACCCGTCTGGAGGCCGACGACGCCCGGCAGCTGCACACCGCCCTCAGCGGCGCCGGCCTGGCCACCGCCTTCACCGCACCCCTCGGCGGGCTGCTGTTCGTCTGCGAGGAGGTGACCCGCACGGTCCGGCCCCGCATGGTGCTGCTCACCCTCATCGGCACGGCCTCGGCGCTCGCCTGCTCCCGGTTCCTGGTCGGCGACGCGCCCGTCTTCCCGGTCGCGCCCATGCCGCTGCCGCCGGTGTGGACGCTGCCCCTCTTCCTGCTGTTCGGCGCGGTGGCCGGGCTGCTGGGCGCCGCCTACGCCGGCCTCGTCGTGGGGACCCTCTCCGTGTGCGACCGGCTCACCCGGGTGCCGCCCGTGGCCCGGGCCGCCGCCATCGGGGCCGTCGTCGGCCTGCTCATGGCGTACGACCCGCTGCTGGCCGGGGGCGGCGACCCGCTCAGCGAAGCCCTGCTGGCGGGCGGGACCCCCGCCGCGGCGGTGCTGGCCGGCTGCTTCGCCGTCCGGTTCGTGGCCGGCCCGCTCAGCTACGCGGCCGCGACCCCGGGCGGGCTGTTCGCCCCGCTGCTGGCCCTGGGAGCCCTGTGGGGGACCTTCGCGCACGCGGTCACCGCGCCGCTGCTGCCGCCCGGGGCGGCCGGGCCGGGGGCGTTCGCGGCGGTCGGGATGGCCGCCCTGTTCGCCGGCGTCGTACGGGCACCGTTCACGGGCGTCGTACTGGTGCTGGAGATGACCGGCGCCACCCCGCTCGTCCTGCCGCTGCTGGTCGCCTGCTTCGCCGCGACACTCGCCGCCGACGCCGTGGAGAGCGAGCCCGTCTACGACGGCCTGCGGCGCCGGATGCTGGAGCGGCCCTGACCCGGCGGAGGGTGACCGCCGCCCGAACCCCCCCCGCCGGGAGGCGGCTCTGTGATGGTGTGGCCTTCCGATGCCCACCGCACTCCCAGGGGAGGCCGCCGTGCCGGCGACACCGCAGCAGATCTTCGAGGGCTACCTCTACGCAGGAACCGTGAGCCGCAACGCCGACGCCCTCGCCGAGACCTTCACCGAGGACGGGGTCTTCGAGGCGCCGCTCATGCCGGACGGCGCCGCCTTCCCCCGGAGGCTGGCGGGCCGCGAGGAGATCCGCACCGCGATGGCGGCGTACTACGCGCGCCCCGTCGAGGGCGGCCGCGCGCCGAACTTCGAGAAGTCCGGCTACGTGCTCCACACCACCTCCGATCCCGACGTGTTCATCGCCGAGATCGACACCGTCTTCGACGGCGACGCCGCCGACGGGGACGCCGCGCAGGACCGGGCCGTCTCGCTGGTGCAGATCTTCCGCGTCCGGGACGGGAAGATCGCCCGTCTGCGCGACTACTTCGACCCCGCGCTGCTGGACTGAGCCCCCGCACGCACCGCCCGGGGGTGCAGTGGCGATTCGCCGGGTGAACGCATTGGCCCGAACGGGTGAGTTCCCCCTTCGGGCCCTGTCCCCGCCCGGCCCGGGGTCGTTACAACCGGATCGTGATCAAGAACGGCCCCCGCGGGCGCGACGACGGTCACCGCCGCCCGCCGGCGTTCCCCGAACAGCGACAGAGCGACAGAAAGAAAGACGGCTTTTCCATGAACAACCGCCTGCGGTACCTCGCCGCGACCCTGGCAACCGGTGTCACCCTGGCGCTCACCACCGGTGCTCCCGCCGACGCGCGTCCGGGCGGCGTCGACAGCCAATGCGGCAGGTACATCTGCGTGATGACCGCCCACCACAACCGCTTCGTCCAGGACATCACCGTGCAGACCAAGGACGGTCTGCCGGGCACCCTGCGCTCCTACTGGGGCGGCTTCCACAGCCCGAAGGTGGTCGCCGCCTCGCACCGCTGGCCGGTGAACTACGAGCAGGCGAACGCGAAGCTGGTCTGCGGCGGCCTGGAGCGCGACGGCCGCACCATCGAGGACGGCATCTGCGTCACCATCTGACCCCGGCCCGCCCTCCCGGAAGCCGTCGGCCCGGCCCCAGTGCCCCCGGCGGCATCCTCGCGCCACGTCCCGAGTGGCGAACGGCTGCGCGGAGCGCCCCTTGAGCCGCGCTCTTCCCCGTGGCTCCCTTCCGTCCCGCCGCCGGCGGCTCGTTCGCGCTCTGGCCGCCGGCCGGCGCTGCCGTCACCGTCGACAGAGCAGACGTCGACCGAAGGGACGCCCCTTGGCAGCACCGGCAACACCGCTCCCCACCCCCCGCAAGCAGCTCGTCACCGCATGGCAGGGCCGGCTCCTGACCCGGTTCGCCGTGGTCGTGCAGCACTTGTTCGCCCGCCACGCCAACCGTCCGGACGTCGCCCTGCGGAACGCGGCCATGCGCGCGGCGAACAGCCGCGGCGTCGGCCGCGTCGAGCTGATGCGGGCCACCGGCCTCAGCACGACGACCGTGGCCAACGCCCTGGCCCGCAAACCCACTACCGAATAGCCGCCGACACCGGGGCCCGCGCCGCCACCGCGTGCCCCGGCCACCGCGCAGCCGTCAGGACCGTACGGCGGGCGCAGTTGATCAATACCCGTCTCTGGACGACAATGTCCGATCGTTCAGACTTCGGGGGTGGCTGATGAGGTTCGGCATATTAGGGCCGCTGACGGTGGAGGACGACGCGGGCCGGCTGCGCCCCGTCGCGCGGCCGAAGTCCCGGGCCGTGCTCGCCGCCCTTCTCCTCGACGCGAACCGCGTAGTCGCGTTCGGAAGCGTGATGGCCGCCCTGTGGGGTGACGACCTGCCGGCCTCCGCGCTCGCCTCCATGCACAACCACGTCGCGCGCCTGCGCAAGGACCTGGGGCCGGACGGCGCGACCCGACTCCGCACGGCAGGCCGGGGATTCCAGCTCCGGGTCGCGGAGGGGGAAGCCGACTCCGACTCCTTCCTCCGGCACGGCGAGCGCGCCAGGGAAGCCCTGCGGCTGGAGAAGTGGGACGAAGCGGAGCGGGAAGCCGGGGCGGCGCTGGAGCTGTGGAGGGGCACACCCCTGGCCGACGCGTCGACGGCGCCGGAGCATCCCGGGATCGTCTACCTGGAGGAGCAGAGGCTCCAGACCCTGGAGTGCCGGTTCGAGGCCCTGCTCAACCTCGGGCGGGTCGAGGGCCTCTGTGCCGAACTCGCCCTCCTGGTGGCGGAGCATCCGCTGCGCGAATCCTTCCACCGACAGCTGATGTTCGCCCTGGACCGCACGGACCGGCAGGCGGAAGCCCTGGCCCGGTACCAGAGCCTGCGGACCGTGCTGGTGGACGAACTGGGCGTGGAACCCGGCCCCGCGGTCCAGCAGGCGCACCGGCTCATCCTGTCGGGGAAGAGCCGCTCGGACGCTCCGGAGGAAGCGGTCACCATCGTCGCCCCGACCGGACGGCCGGCGCAGCTCCCTTCACCGCCTTTGCATTTCGTCGGCCGTACCCAGGACGTCGAAGCGATCCGCTCCGTTCTGCTCGCCCCCCGCACCCACCCGGCCATGGCCGTGATCAGCGGGATGGCCGGTGTGGGGAAGACCGGCCTGGCCCTGCACGTCGCCCAGGAACTGCGAGGCTCCTTCCCTGACGGACAGCTCTTCCTCAACCTGCACGCGGGCACTCCCGGAGTCCCGCCGGTGGAGTCCTGTCAGGCAGTCGCGCTGCTTCTGCGGGGCATGGGCGTGGACCCGCGGCTGGTTCCGACGAGCAGTGCCGGGGCATCGGCGCTGCTGAGGTCGACCCTGGCGGACAAGCGCGTTCTCCTGGTCCTCGACGACGTCTCCTCGGTGAGCCAGATCAGGCCCGTGCTGCCGGCGGGACCGGGTTGTGCCGTGCTGGTCACGAGCCGGCTTCCGCTCGCAACGCTGGATTCCGGCAGGCACATCCGATTGGCACCCCTGTCAGCGGCGACGAGCGGCCTCCTGCTCCGCAGGGCCTCGGGCCGCCCGCTGAGGGCGGATGACTCCGCCTTCGTGGACCGACTCGTCGCCCTGTGCGGGGGACTCCCGCTCGCACTGCGCATCACGGCCGCCCGGCTGGCGAGCCGCGAAAGCCTCTCTGTGGAAGCGCTGTCCGAACGACTTGCCGCACAGGAAGCCCGGCTCGACCACCTCGAACTGGACGACCTGAGCGTCCGCAGGTCCCTGGCCGCGGCCCACGAGGCCCTCGGCTCGTCGCCCGAGCAGACCGACCGCGACGCGGCGGACGCGCTGACCCGCCTCGGTTCCCTCGACCTGCCCGAGTACTCCGCCGGCTTGACGGCACGGCTCATGGACGTCTCCGTACTCCGCGCCGATCTGGCGCTCGAGCGGCTGGCCGAGGTCGCGCTGCTGGACGAGCCGTGTGCCGGCCGGTACGTGCCCCACGACCTCGTACGGGACTTCGCCCGGGAGCTGGCACGCTCCCACCCGGCACGAGCGCACCACTCCGGGCTGGACGAGGGTGCTCTGAATTGGTACCTGCGCCGGGCAGCAGCATGCGCCGAGGTCCGGTACCCCGACACTTTCTGGGCACGTACTCGGCGTACGGCCACGGACCCCGCCTCAACGGACGGCTCGTCCTTCCACAACGCGACGCAAGCCCTCACGTGGGCGGATCAGGAGGCGGAGAACCTGATCTTCCTGGCCGGACAGAAGGACGGCGGCAGACTGGGCCACCGGCAAGCCGTCGAACTGATCCAGATGCTCTACCCCTACTTCCACGACCGCGGACTCACGCAGGTGAGGAAGCGGCTGACGCACCACGCGATCCGCCTGGCCCGGGAAGCCGGCGATACGGAGGCGGAATCCGAGGCCCTGCGCTGCCTGGCGGTCGCCCAGTACTCCGACGGCTTCATGAACGAGGCACTGCGTCTGCTGGAGGAGTCCAGCGCGATGCGGGCGGGACAGGACGCCGTCACGCGCATGATCACGCTCGGCAACCGGGCGGCCGTCCTGAGAGCCATGGGACGGTACGGCGAGGCCCGGACGGCCCTGGCCCAATGCCTGGCACTCCGCCCCGAGCCGGTCTCCGACTTCCATCAGGCGCTCCTCCTGGGGAACCAGGGATACGTGGCCGAACCTGCCGACGCCCGCCTCGCGATCTCGTACCACCTCCAGAGCCTGGACATCGCGACGCGCATCGACGCTCAGGCACTCCGCCTGGTGGCACTCAGCAACATCGGCCACACCCACCTGGCGTTGGACGAGCCCGAATCCGCGCTGTCCCGCTTCGCCGAAGGCCTCGCCGCCACCGCCGAGGGCGGCGGTACCCACTGGAACGCGGAGCGGGAGATCCGCCGGGGCGAAGCCCGGGCGCTGCGCCTGCTCGGCCGCCTGGAGGCGGCGCGGCGCACCTGCGAGCTGCTCCTGGAGCTCACGCGTCAGCGCGGCGACGCGTACGCGACCGGTCTGGCCGAGTACGAATACGGACACGTACTCCGCGATGCGGGCGACGAACCGGGAGCCCGAAGGCTCTGGCACAGCGCACTGCACGCCCTGGAGGGCACTGACGCCCCCGTACTCCCGGAACTCCGCCGGCTCGCCGCCTGATGGGCGAGCAGCGGAACGGCCCCTGCCGGATCTCCCGGCAGGGGCCTTTCATGATGCTCTGTTCAGGCGTTGCTCAGTTCCAGACCTTGCCGTAGAAGAACCCGCCGGAACCACGCTCGTAGTAGTGCTGCCCGTACAGACCGCCCACGCACCTGCTCTTCGTCTCCCATGCGTTGGTGGGGAAGGAGGCGACCATCACACCGGTGTCGGCGTCCCAGAGTTCAGCACGCCCCCAATAGGCGAGGGCCGTGTGGGTGCCGGAGAAACACACCTCGTGGTTGCCGTTGGAGGGCACGCTCCCGCTGGTGCACGTGTACCCCTCGCAGACCGCGGTGGCCGCGCTCGCCGGGCCGGCGGCGATCAGCCCGAAGGTGGCTACCGCGGTAGCCGTCATGGCGGCCTGAATGATCCTCTTCTTCATGGTGTGCCCGTGCTCCTAAGAAAGGTCGGCTGGACGTCGCATGCGTTCCGCTTGCCCCGTCGCAGGTGCTGCTCCGCGGGGAGCGCACGGACAGCACTGTGCTGGGCCGTACCAACAACCCGCCAACACGACGCCAACCGCACGGAGCGGGAGCCCCGGTTGCCGCGGGGTCTAGCAGCCGGACTCGGGGCCGTCGTCCGTGATGCGGCGGCGGACCTGGTCCTCCTGGGCCAGGCGGCGGAGCAGTTCGAAGACCGGGGCGCAGATCGCGAAGACGATGACGGCCCGCTCCGCGAGGGCCACCGGCTCGTCGAGGCAGGACGCCCGCTCCAGGTCCAGCCGGGCCACCGACTCGGCCAGCCGCGCGTAGGCGGCCAGCTCGCCCGGGGCGTACTGGGCGTCCAGCCGGCGCAGCTCCTTGAGCGCGGCCGTCAGCCCCTTCACGTGGGGTGAGGTGCCGGGCGCCCGCCACTCCAGGGCGGCGAGCAGCTCCGTCACCTCCGCCGCGGCGGCCTCGTCGGCGTCGGTCTCCTCCTCGTCGTCCGCGGGGCCCTGGGAGGCCACCGGCACCGGGAGCGCGTAGCTGATCGCCCCGAGGGCCCCCTCGGTGCTGTGGGCCTGGTCGACGGCCCCGAGCACCTCGCGGGTGGCGGCGATGGACAGGCCGCCGAGCGTGGTCAGGGCCTTGATCAGCCGCAGCCGCTCCGCGTGCTCCTCCCCGTACTCCGCCAGGGTCGCGGCCGTCGCCCGGCCGGCCGGGAGCAGGCCCTGCCGCCGGAAGTACTTGATGCTGGCGACCGGCACGCCGGTGAGCCGGCTGAGCTCCGAGATCTTCATGCGGCTTCCCTGCTGGTCATGCGGTCCGGTCCGGTGCCCGCCATCGGCTGGCCGCCGTCGGCGATTGGACACCACAACAAGATACTGCCAGTATCCAGTCACTGGATACCAGAAGTATCCAACTCAGGAATCGCAGCCGCACCGGAGAATCGATGCCTCACCCCACGCCACCCTCCGTGCTCCGCCGACCCCAGCTGTGGATCGGTACGGGACTCATCGCCGCAGTGGTCTCGATGTTGTTCGCCCTGCTCTACGTGGGCGGCAACGTCAACCCCAGAGGGAACCTGCGCGACCTGCCGGTGGCCCTGGTCAACGCCGACGCCGGCGCCGACGCGCGCGGCCGCCGCGTCACCCTCGGCGAGCAGGTCGTCTCGGGCATCGAGAAGGCCGCCGAGGGCGACAAGAGCATCGACTGGCAGCTCGTCAGCCGCGAGGAGGCCGACAAGCGGCTGGGCAGCGGCAAGGTCTTCGGCGCCCTCGTCATCCCGAAGGACTTCTCCGCCACGGTGACCGCGCTCGCCGCCCCGCAGCCGCCGGCCCAGGGCAAGCCCGCCCCGCCGACCATCACCGTGCTGACCAACCAGTCCGCCGGCAGCATAGGCTCCTCCATGTCGTCCCAGGCCGCCCAGAAGGCGGCCCACGCGGCCTCCGCCCAGATCGGCCAGGAGCTCCTCAAGCAGGCCGCGGCCCAGAAGACCCCGCTGCCGACGGCCGCCCAGCTCAAGCTGGCCGACCCGGTCACCGTCACCGTCGCCGACGGCCACCCCGTCGGCTCCCGCAGCGCCATGGGCCTGAGCGCCTTCTACTACGCCCTGGTCCTGGTCGTCTGCGGCATGCTCGGCGCCAACCTGGTCAACTCCCAGGTCGACACCGCGCTCGGCTACCTCCACACCGACTACGGCCCGGTCCGCAAGCGCGAGCCCGTCCAGCACACCAGCCGCGTCCGGACCCTCGCCGTCGGCGTCGCCCTCATGCTCGGCATGTCGGTGATCATGGGCACCCTGGTCGAGGTCGCCACCGTCTCCGTCCTCGACATGGACGCCTCCCACCTCGGCCTGCTGTGGCTGTACTCGGTCGCCACCATCGCGGTCGTCGGCATCGGCGGTCTCGCCCTGTTCGCCGCGTTCGGCACCCCCGGCATGCTGCTGGCCACCATCGTGTTCATCGCGATGGCCGTCCCCTCCTCCGGCGCCACCGTGCCCCTGCAGGCGCTGCCCGGCTTCTTCCGCGGCCTCGCCGAGTTCGAGCCGCTGCGCCAGATCACCGAGGGCCTGCGCTCCATCCTCTTCTACGGCGCCCAGGCCGACGCGGGCCTGACCCGGGCGTGGACCGCGATGGGCATCGCCCTCGCCGCCGCCCTGCTCTTCGGCTTCGCCGTCACCCGCCTCTACGACCGCCGGGGCCTGCACCGCATCCCCCGGCCCGACGCCGACGAGACCCCGGAGCCGCCCGCGGCCGCCGAGGCTCCGGCGCCCGCCACGGCCTGAGACGGCGGGCCGGCCGCCGAGGGGGCCCTTCAGGGCAACGGGCGGCCGGCCACAGCCGGGATCCTTGGAAAGGCGGGTTCCGCGCGGTACCCCTGACAGGGCGTACGCGCGGAACCCGCCTTTTTCGCATCCGCCCACCGGACCCGCCCGTGCGCCCCGACCGACGGCAGGAGCGCCCCATGACCACAGGCTGGACCCCCCGCCCGCCGGACGCCGGCCACCCGCAGGGCGAACACCTGCCGGAGCTCGACGTCCCGCCGCCCGGCCGGCAGCGGCGGTGGACGGTCCTGCTGCGGCTGCTCCTGCTGCTGCCACAGCTGATCGTCACGGCCCTCCTCGCCGTCGCCGCCTTCTTCGTGACCGTCGCCGGCTGGTTCGCCGCGCTGGTGCTGGGCCGTCTGCCCGACGGCGTCGCCCGGTTCCTCGGCGGGTTCCTGGCGTACGAGACCCGGGTCGCGGCCAGTGCGATGCTGCTGGTGGACCGGTACCCGCCCTTCTCCTTCGAGGCGCCCGGCCATCCGGTCCGGATCGAACTGCGCCCCGGCCCGCTGAACCGGGCGGCCGTCCTCTTCCGCCTCGTCCTGATGATCCCGGCGATGATCGTCACCGGCCTGCTGCAGTACGGCTGGGGGGCCGTCTGCTGGGTGTTCTGGCTGATCACCCTCGTGCTGGGGCGCATGCCCGCCCCCGTCTTCGGCGCCGTCGCGGCGGTCGCCCGCTTCCGGATGCGCTACCAGGCGTACGTGATGATGCTGACCTCCGCGTACCCCAAGCGCCTGTTCGGCGACGCGTGGGCCGCCGACGCCCCGGTGTCCGGGCCCGCCGCGGCCTCCGGCACCCGCCCGCTGCTCCTCGCCGCACCGGCGAAGGCGCTGGTCGTGCTGCTCCTCGTCCTCGGGATCCTCGTCGCGTGCGCCTCCCCGACGGTCCGGGTCCAGGTCAGGGACGACGACCGGTTCGAAGGCGTGGAAACCGCAGCGATCCGGACAAGCTGAATGGCCTCCAGGTGAACGCGAGCCGCTCGACACCAGGTCAGCGGCGCGCGTTCCGCCGGGGACGGCCCTCATCACCCCCCGTTTCCGAGCGGACACGGAGCGCCGCACACCGCCTGAGCTGCCCGAACGGCCATTCGCTATCCGATATTCGAACGGCGTGTCCGTAAATCGGCCGTAGACATGCGCCCCACCTTCGCATCCGACAGACTCAGCCGCATCGAAGCCCGACAACGCAAGTAATTGTCGCGCTCAATCTTCACATCGAAAGCGAGTCTTGTCGTGCGCTACCGCTTCGCTGCCGTCTCCGCCGCCGCCCTCCTCTGCCTGGCAGGCGCCACCGGCATGGCGGAGGCCAAGCCCACCAGCCTGTACGCCCCGTCCGCGATGGTCTTCTCCGTCGCCCAGGGCGACGACGCCTCCGCCCCGGTGCTGCGCGCCGCCACCCTCAGCTGTATGCCGACCGCACAGGGCACGCACCCGGACCCCAAGGCCGCCTGTACGGCCCTGAACTCCACCGGCGGCACCTTCGACCGGCTGCTGGCCGCCCCCGACACCAACCGCGCCTGCCCGATGCACTACGCGCCCGTGACCGTCACCGCGGAGGGCGTCTGGCAGGGCAGCCGCGTCGCGTGGAAGCACACCTTCTCCAACGCCTGCTCCATGAACGCGACCCTCAACGGCAACGCCGTCTTCGCGTTCTGACGCCCGCTCCGCCGGCGGGCCCCCGCACGGACCCGCCCGTCACGGCCTCGGGCCTCCCTGGAGCACCGCCTCGATCTCGCCCGCGACATCGCCGCGGCCCAGCCGCGCGCGGCCGAAGTCGGCCGTGCGCGGCAGGTGCAGGACCAGCTCGTACCCCACGTCGACCCGCACCCGCCCGGACCGCAGCACGAAGTCGTACGCGTGCCCGCCGCGGGTGCGGCAGCCGGACAGGAAGTGCAGGTGGTACCCGGCGGCGGCCACCCCCAGCAGGTGGGCGGGGCTGCGGAAGCCGACGACGGTGCCCCGCAGGCCGGTGTGGGTGGAGATCACCTGTCCCGCGACCGCGTCGATCAGCCGGGGATACGGCCGGTGCTGCTCGGGGAGCATCCGGGTGACGACGTGGTCGAAGTGCCCGTCGACCCGGACCGCGTAGAAGTGGTTCGGGCTCGGCAGCCACCCGTCGATCAGCGCGCGCAGCCCGGCGGCGTCGACCGGCTCCCGGGTCCGCCAGTCGTGCTCCCCGTGGAAGTAGGTCACCGCCGCGAGCGGCGTGCGCGTCGACGGGTCGGCCTCACCGGCGGACCCGTCGGCGCGCAGCCGGTAGCAGCGGCCGTCGAGGACGATCATCTCGCCGTCGAGCCGGTCGAAGGTGCCGATGCCGAAGTCCCCGTGCCGGCGGAGCTCGGCGACGGTGGTCGTGCCCTCGTAGACGCCCTCCAGCATGGCCGTCATGGTCGAGGTCTGGAAGATCCTCCCCCTCGGCCGGGGCGCGCCCGGCGGGTTCCCTTCCGGTGCGGTCATGTTCCCCCCTGGTTCCCGTGCGTACGCCGGACCCGCGTCGAGCACCGTAGGGAAGCGCCACCCCCGTCACAACGGCGCGCACGCGGTCGCGCGGGGCGCGCGAGGGTGTGCGCGCCCCGCCGAGCCCCTCCCGGCCCTCAGCCGGCGGGCGGGTGCGTGGCCAGCCAGTGGCGGGCGATGCGTTCGCGGGTGGTGATCCAGGCGCCGCCGCGCCGCGCGACGTGCCGCAGGAAGCCGTCGAGCGCGCGGATGCGCCCGGGCCGGCCGATGATCCGGCAGTGCAGGCCCACGCTCATCATGCGCGGCCGGTCCGCGCCCTCGGCATGGAGGGCGTCGAACGTGTCGACCAGGTAGCCGAGCATGTCGTCGGCCGTCGTGAAGCCGTGGACGATCAGGAACTTGAAGTCGTTCGCGTCCAGGCTGTACGGCACCACCAGGTGCGGCCGCCCGGCCGCCTCGACGTAGAAGGGCAGGTCGTCCGAGTAGTCGTCGGAGTCGTAGAGGAAGCCGCCCTCCTCGGCGACGAGGCGCCGCGTGGCGGGGCTCGTCCGGCCGGTGTACCAGCCGACCGGCCGACGGCCGCAGAGCCGCTCGATCGTCGCCGTGCACCGCGCGATCTCGGCCCGCTCCGCGTCCTGCGGCACCTGGCGGTAGTCGGTCCAGCGCCAGCCGTGGCCCGCCACCTCCCAGCCGGCCGCGCCCATCGCGCGCGCCGCCTCCGGGTTGCGTTCCAGCGCCTGCCCCACGGCGTGGACGGTGAGCGGCGCGCCGTGCTCCGCGAGCGTGCGGTGGACGCGCCAGAACCCGGCCCGCGAGCCGTAGGCGAACATCGACTCGACGTTCAGGTCGCGCCCGCCGACCACCGGCGGCGCTCCGACGATCTCGTGGAGGTACCCCTCCGACGCCGGGTCGCCCTCCAGGACGCTCCGCTCGCCGCCCTCCTCGTAGTTGAGCACGAGGCTGACGGCGACCCGCGCCCCGCCGGGCCAGGCGGCGTGCGGCGGCTCGGCACCGTAGCCGACGAGATCGCGCTGATGCTCCGACACGCGCCGCACCCTACCGCGCCGCCCGGCGGGAAGGCCGGACCGCTTCCGGCCGTGTCCGTCCCGCGGATCAGGGCGCGGCGACGGGCCAGGGGACCTCGGTGGCCACGGGGGCGGTGTAGTCGACGCCCGGCACCGAGAACCCGTACAGGCGCCGGACCTCGTCGCGGAACCAGTCGAGGTCGGCGAGGCCCGCGATGGTGCCGGTCGTGGCGGCCTCCCAGCGCTCGGCGACGGCCGCCTGCACCTCGTCGGTGAGCTCCCAGGTGTCCAGCCGGACCCGGCCCTCGTCGTCCTGGGCGAGCGGGGCCGCACCGGTCAACTGGTCCCACAGGGCGGCGAGCTGACGGATCGACGGGACCACCTCCTCCCCGAGCACGCCGCGCAGCAGGCCGGTGTAGAGGGCGATGCCGGGGATGGCCGTGGAGGACTGGGTGACGGCCGCGCCGTTCACCGAGGTCACGGCCCGCCCGCCCACCGTCTTCCCGAGGCGCTCGTCCAGGGTGCGGGCGGTGGCCTCCAGATGGGCCTTGGCCGCGCCGATCGTGCCCTGCCGGTAGATGGCCGCCGTCAGCGGCGAACCGATGTAGGAGAGCGCGGCGGTGGCGAAGCCCTCCGCGAGCAGACCCCGTCCGGCGAGGTGGTCGATCCAGCGCTCCCAGTCCGCTCCGCCCATCACGGCCACGGTCTGCCGGACGTCGTCGCCCTCGGCCGGCCCGGTCTCGACCTCGCGGACCTCGGGATCGCCCTGGTCGTCGAAGACGAGGGTCTTGGTGCGGTTCGCCGCGCCGATCGGCTTGAGGACGGAGGCGTACGCGGCGCCGGTGTCGGGGTCGGTGCGGCGGGGCGCGGCCACCGAGTACACCAGGTAGTCCAGCCGGCCGCCGAAGCGCCGCTCGACGAGCTCGGCGACCTGGTCCTTCATCGCGTCCGAGAACGCGTCGCCGTTGAGGAAGACCAGGTCCCGCCCGGCCGCGCGGGCGATGTCGGCGGTGGCCGCGGTGCGGTACCAGCCGGCGGTGGCGGTACGCCGGTGCGTGGGGGCCTTCTCGAAGGAGACCGCGATCCCGCGGATCCCGGCCCGCTTGAGCCCGGCCAGGGTGGCCGCGAGGCCGTATCCGGCGGACGAGCCGATGACCAGTGCCACCGGGCCGTCGCCCTCGGGGGCTCCGGCGGGAGCCGGGCACGCCTGCCACATGTCCTCCACCAGCCGCCGGCAGCCCGCCGGGTGGGAGTCGAGGAAGAGGAAGCCCCGGTTGCGGGGGGTCAGAACACGCTCGTTCACGGTGGCAGTCCTTGGATCGGCCGGGACGGGGACGCGGCGGCCGGCAACCGGCCACCGCGTCCCGCCAGTCTGCGACAGCACCACTGCGCACCGGAGCCGCGGCCGCGGACAACGATCTTGAGCAGGTCTTGGAGTGTTCCCACCATCGGCGCCCCCGCGACGCCGGCGCGAGCCCCCTACGAAGTCCGCGCCGGGGCGAACTGGGTGAGGACCAGCAGGGTGTCGACGAGGTCCTCGGCCGGGGCCCCGGTGGCGAGGCGGCGCAGCTGCCGGCCGAAGACCAGGGCCACGGCCGTGCCCGCCAGCCGCTCGGGATCCGGCACGCCGAGCCGGGCCAGCACCCGGGCGGCCAGCAGGTCGTAGGCGGCGAAGCACTCGGCGGCGGATGCGCGCAGCCGTTCGTCGCGGCCGGCCTGGACGTACAGCTCGAACGGGGCGATGTGCCGGCTGTCGAACGCGTCGCCGCCCGCGACCCGTGCCACCACCTCCGCCGCCCGCCCGACGTCGAAGTGCCCGTCCGCACAGGCGTCGGCGAGCTCCGTGAAGTGCCGTGTCTCCTCCGCCACGAAGTGCAGCAGACTCTCGCGCAGCAGCTCGTGCTGGGTGGCGAAGTGGTAGGTGACGGAGCCCAGGGAGACCCCGGCCTCCCTGGCGATGCGGCGGTTGGTGACGGCGGCGATCCCGTCCTGCCCGGCGATCCGCAGTACGGCGTCGATGATGCTCTGGCGGGTTTCGGAGGCATGGGACATGCGGGCATTCTGCCCCATCGGCCGCCCCGGGCCACGATCCGTGCGGGGCATGGGAGTTGGGGCCGTCCGGGGTGTGGACACGGCGCCGCACCCTCCCTACTGTTCGTTCGAACGAACAGTAGGAGCGAACAGTCCGATCGAACGCCGTACGGGAGTCGTCGTGGAGATGTCCGGATCGAACGTCCTGCTCACCGGGGCCACCGGAGGCATCGGAGCCGCCCTGGCGGCGCGCCTGACCGCCGAAGGGGCCCGCCTCACCGTCACCGGCCGCCGGGAAGGGGCCCTGAAGGACACCGCCGACGCGTGCGGCGCCCGCGCCGTGGTCGCCGATCTCGCCGTCCGCCCGGACGTGCTGCGGCTCGCGGAGACCTGCGCCGGGACGGACGTCCTCGTCGCGAACGCAGCCCTGCCCGCCAGCGGTGACCTGCTGGACTACACCGAGGAGCAGCTCGACCGCGCCGTCGACGTCAACCTGCGCGCGCCCGTCCTGCTGTCCCGGCTGCTCGCGGCGCGCATGGCGGAGCGCGGCCGCGGCCACATCGTGCTGGTGGGCTCCATCTCCGGGAAGGCGGCCACCAGGTCGACCTCCCTGTACAACGCGACGAAGTTCGGGCTGCGCGGCTTCGCCCTCGCCCTGCGCCAGGAACTCAGGGGCACGGGGGTGGGGGTGTCCCTCGTGCAGCCGGGATTCGTGCGCGACGCGGGCATGTTCGCGGCGACGGGCGCCACCCCGCCGGGCGGTATCAGGACCGTGACGCCGGGACAGGTCGCCGAGGGCGTCGTACGGGCGGTCCGCCGCGACCTCTGCGAGGTCAACGTGGCCCCGCTGGAGCTGCGGCTGCTCAGTGCCGTGGCCGGCCAGTTCCCCGGCTTCGCCGAGCGGGTCCAGGCCCGGGCCGGAGTGGGCCGCTCGGTGCGGCGGATCGTCGAGGCGCAGCGCTCGTACCGGTAGGCGTGCCGCCGTTGCCCGTGGTGCCGATTCGTTTCGCCCCACTGCTCGTTCAATTGGCCCGGCTGTAGCGGGCGGTGCCGGTCCAGATGCGTTCCAGCCGTACGCGGGTGCCGGGTTTGGGGGCGTGCCAGATCTTGTCGTGGCCGGCGTAGATGCCGACGTGGCCCATGGTTCCCCCTTTGGGGAAGAAGACCAGATCGCCGGGTGCGCGCTGCGCGTGCGGAATGTGGAGTGTGCTCTCGTACTGCGCTTCCGCAGTGCGGGGAAGGGCCCGGCCGGCCTTCCGGAAGGCGTAGAGGGTGAGGCCCGAGCAGTCGAATTCATCGGGCCCGGTGGCCCCGTAGACGTAAGGTGCGCCTTTCTTGGAGGCGGCGATGGCCACGGCCTTTATCCCGTACAGGGAGGCGGCCTGGGCCGGGCGCGCGGGGGCGAACAGGGCGGCGGCGACGGAGACGGAGACGAGCAGGGCGGGGCCGCGATGTCTCTTCATGCGTTTTTCTGTTTTCGGCAATCGTGATACCTCCGCATTCAGATACAGGAACAAGACCGTGATGGTGACTGTTCTCGGTGACTGCGTAATGGCTCCCGACGACCGCCCATTTTGCACGAAGTGTCCGCACTTGCACGCTCGGACACGGCGCGAGTTTTCCGGGGCGCATGCGGGGCGGGTGCGGGACCGAGAACGCGTGGGGCTACCGCGAGACGTCCGGCCGGCTGCAGGGCGTCGACCTGAGCGGATTCAAGGGGGGAGGCCGTGGACGGCGGCATCGGCAAGGCCGACAGGCACTCGGACGAGGTCGGCTCCGCCTGCCGGGTGGTCGACACCGGCCCGTGGATCTTCGGCAAGGAGGTCCTGCTGCCCGCCGGCGCCGTCTCGCGGATCGACGTCGACGAGGAGGAGGCCCACGTCGACCGGACCGGGGAACAGGTCGAGAACGCACCGGAGTTCCACCGCGAGAAGCACCTCGGCGACGCCGGCTGCCACGACGAACCGGCCGACTGCTACCGCTCCGGCGGCGCCTTCGGCGGCCGCCCGTTCTGAACCGCCGTGCAGGACGGCGGAGATGGCCGGAAACCGGCCCGCGCCACCGGTGCGGGCCGGTGCGTTCGTGCGCGGGCCGGTGCGGCCGGTCAGCCGAGGAAGGACAGCCGCACGGTACGCCGGGGGTTGTCCTTGTTGGTGTCCACCAGCACGACGGACTGCCAGGTGCCCAGGGCGAGTTCGCCGTCGACGACCGGCAGTGTGGCGTGCGGCGGGACGAACGCCGGGAGCACGTGGTCCCGGCCGTGGCCGGGGGAGCCGTGGCGGTGGCGCCAGCGGTCGTCGGCGGGCAGCAGCCCGGCCAGGGCGTCGAGCAGGTCGTCGTCGCTGCCCGCACCCGTCTCGATGACCGCGAGCCCGGCCGTCGCGTGCGGGGTGAACACGTTGAGGAGCCCGTCGCGGCCCCGGGCCGCCTCGCGCAGGAAGCCGGCGCAGGCCGAGGTCAGGTCATGGACGGTCTCCGCCGAGCCGGTGGTGACGTCGATGGTCCGTGTCGTGAATGTCATCCCGCCATCCTCGGACGGACGCGGGTCACTTCCGCGCGCGCGGACCGGTGCCGGCCCCGAGGGCGGGGCCGCCCCAGAGGGCGCCGGGTCCCGCCGCCTCACGGCCGGCGCCGCCGGGGCCCCCGTCACCGTCCGGGCGCGGCGGGCCGCCCGCCGGCCGCCCGCCCCGGCCCGACGACAGGAACTCCCGGAACACCTGCGCGGAGCGCGGGTTCTGCCCGCACTGCCACACACCGTGCGGGCAGTAGTCGGTGATGCTGTGGTACAGCGGCTTGTGGTCGGCGATCCACGCCAGCATGTCCCGCATGTACTCGGCGTTGTCGCCGTTGCGGAACAGCCCCCACTCCGGGTACGAGATCCGCTTGCCGTGCTCCCGCGCGAAGTCGATGTGCTGCTGGAGGCCGTACGGCTGGGTGACCTGCTCCTCGAAGCTCTCCCCGGGCGGCTGGTCGTAGGAGTCCATGCCGACGATGTCGACCACGTCGTCCCCGGGATAGCACTTCGTCCAAGCGATCGAGTCAGGGCCCCGGTTGGGGGCGAAGTCGAAGCGGAACCGCTGGCCCCGCACCGAGCGCATCGAGGACACGATGTTGCGCCAGTACCGCTTCCAGCTCTCCGGGTCGGGCTTGCACCGGTGGGTGTAGTTGAACCCGTTCATCTCCCAACCGAGCACGATCACGGTGTCCTGCAGCCCGAGGGAGACCAGGCGCCCGGCCAGCCGCCGGAAGTGGTGGTCGTACGCGCCCTCCGCGCCGGCGCGCAGCAGCTCGGCGACCCGGGCGTCGGGCACGCCGGCCTCGTTCCGGTCGAGCATGGGCACGTTGAGGACGAACAGCCGGTCCGAGCGCTCCTTGCGCCACCGCGCCCAGGTGTGCAGGGAATCGGGCGCCCCCTCGATGTTCGTCCAGGTGTCGCCGGGCAGATAGGTGTGCCCGGCTCGCAGGTCGGTGCCGCCGAGCCAGTGCGAGAGCCCCTGCATCCGGTCGACGCCGGGTGAGCCGTAGTGGAGGTAGGCGCCCACCGCGACCCCCTTCCCGGAGCCTCCCCCGAACGCCCCGTGCGGCGCGGGGGCCGGGGCGCCCCCGGTGGCGAGCAGTACGACGGCGGCCGTACTGGCGCAGGCGCCGGCCATCCAGCGGCCTCTACGGGACATGGCGTCTCCACAAGGTCTGCGAAAGGGTCTGCGAACAGGTCTGCGAACGCGTCGGCGAGCGGTGTGCCTCCTCAGCGACGTTAGGCACCCCACCCGGACAACGGCCTGTCCGGTGTCCCGATCCTGGACCATTCGCCGTAGCGGACCGCCGTCGTTTGATCCGATCAGGTGACGGCGGGAGGGCCGGACATCCGTTCGCCGGGAGACCGGCCCGTCCCGGAGGCGGGTCAGGCCCGGCGGGAGCCCCGCAGCAGGCGGCTGACGACGGCCGCGGCCGTCTTCCGGTCCCGCGCGAACCAGGCGCCCAGCTCCTCCCGCACGGCCTCCGCGACGCCGCCGCGCACCGCGGGGCCACCGAGCATCCCGTGCGTGGCGCCCTGGAACTCGGGCCGGTCGAGCTTCACCGAGACGACCGCGACCAGCCCCTCGCCGGCGCCGTCGGCGGCGGGTCCCGGCTCCGCCGCCGACAGCGGCCCCCGCTCGCGCGTGAACGCGCCGACGGCGGCCGCCAGCCCGTCGCGCAGGCCTTCGGCGTGCGTACCGCCGTACGGGGTGGGCGAGCTGTTGGCGAAGCTCAGGACCCGCTCGCCGGGGGAGTCGTGCCAGCGCAGGGCCACCTCCACCGTGCCGCCCATCGCCGGGACCTCCCGCTCGAAGCCGAAGACCTCCGGGTGGACGGGCTCCCCTGCCCCGGCCCCGAGGAAGGCGACGAACTCCCGGGCCCCGTCCGGGAACCGGAACCGCTCGGAGCGCGGCCCGTCCGCGGCGCGCCCGTCGGTCAGCGTGAGGTCCAGGGCACGGTTCAGGAAGGCCAGCTCCCGGAAGCGGTCCGCCAGTACGTCGAACGCGTACGGGGCCGTGCCGAAGATCTCGGTGTCGGGCCGGAAGGTGATCACGGTGCCGGTGCCGGCCGCGGGGCCCGCCGGGGTCAGCGGCGTGACCTCCTTGCCGCGCTCGTACTCCCGCAGCAGGCGGACGCCGTCGTGCCGCAGCTCTGTGGTCAGGCGGCTCGACAGCGCGTTGGCGACGCACAGGCCGGTACCGCCCAGGCCCAGGGCGACCACGTGCCGGCCGGCGTGCCGGCGTCCGGCGGGCAGGCGGCTCAGCAGCGCGTCCGCCTCCTCCGCGGGCAGCGCCGGGCCGTCGTCGGCGACCCGTACCGAGCCGTCGGCCGTGAGGGTGATGTGCACGGCCCCGGCACGGCCGGCCAGGACCTCGTTCACCGCCCGGTCGGCGACCTCGAAGACCAGCTGGTGCAGCCCGCGTTCGCCGCTCGACCCGACGTACATGCCGGGCTTCTTCCTGATGGCTTCCAGGCCCTGCAGCACCTGGATGTGGGAGGCGTCGTACTCGATGCGGTCCTTGCTCATGAAGTCCCCCTTCGATGGTGTCCAGCAGACCCCCACAGCCTAGGCATGATCTCGCATAACACCAGGTCAGGCCCTTTTCCCCGAACCGGTGTACGGCCGGATGGGCGCCCCGCGCGGGTCCGGGCGGCCGACCTGTCGCGACCCCGGTTGCCAGGCGCCGGGGACCCCCTCCGAAGGCCCCCGGGCCCCCGTTCCGGGCGGCCCGCAGGCCCCCGATTCCCGGTTCTTCAGACCATGAGCAGCAGCCGCGTCTGCGGCACCAGCTTGCGGTTGACGCTCGTGCTCTGGATGAAGATCGTGAAGTCGTCGTTGTGGTCGGGCTTGACGCGGACCTCCGCGTCGGGCAGGCCGAGCAGGGCGCGGGCCTCCGGCCCCGTGTAGACCCGGTCCGTCTTCTTCTCCAGCACCGCTATCTGCTTTCGCGCCTGGACCTTTTCCGACTTGCTCAGCTGGTAGAAAGCACAACCGGTGCGGTAGGTGTGCCCGCTCTCGACGACCCATTCCCGGATGGCCGCGTCACGGGCCACCGGAATGAGCTGGTACTTCGACGGATCCGCGGGAGTGAGACCGGCCGCCTCGATCGCCTTCTTGTTGACCGCTTCACCGCCCGTGGAGAAAACCGCCCGCGATCCGCGGATTCCCTTCGTACGGCCCACCATGAATTTCTCGGTGGCCTCCTGGATGACCTGCCCGGCGTCCTCCAGCCCCTGCGTGCTCGTGGCGTCCCAGATGGCGATGTTGTCCTTCGGGAAGCCGCACTGCATGGCCTCGCGCTTGCCCATCTGGTCCGGCACCAGGACGGCCAGCGTCCAGTTGTCGTCCTGCGTCTCGATCATCGTGCCCACGGCCTTCACCAGCTCACCGGGGGTGCGGCCGGGGGCGCCCGGGCACCGGTGGCTGGCGTTCTCCTGACCATCGGTCAGCACGAAGGTCAGGAAGCTGTGGTCGCCGTACAGCTGGGCCGTCTGCGCCAGCTCCCGCTGCGACTGCAGCGTCGCCGCCAGCAGCGCCGTCATCCCGCCGACCCGGTACAGCTGCTTCAGGGACGGCATCCGCAGCACGTCCTTGTCGTAGATGACGCACTCGACCTTGTTCGAGAACACGTAGACCGTGACCCGGGTTTCCTGGTCCAGTTCCTTGGAACGACGGGCCAGATAAGCGATCTGCTGATCGGCTACGTCGACCACCTTCTGACTCAGGTGCGACATGGAAGAACTCGCGTCCAGCACGAGGGCGACGTGATTGATGTAATTCTGGATTCCGGCCATGGCGGACCCCCCTGATTCCGTTCCCGACTTGATGCTCCGATCCTCGCACCCGCCACTGACAATCGGCCTCGGACCGCTCGGCCGGCGGCCTTCGAGGAGTGCGCAGGCGAAAGCGTACGGAGCGTCGGGGGCTACCCCGGCGGGCCGCCGAAGACCGGGAAGGACGCCTGGAACGCGGAGGGATACCGCTGTTCCGCGTACTGACAGCGTCTCACCCCGTCAGCGGGTGAAGCCCGCGACCGAGGTGTGGGCCGTGACGGTGCCGTTGCCGAGGAGGGCGGCCTTGGCGTGGAGGCGGTCCATCACCGAGGGGCCCGGGTCGCCGTACACGTCGATGGAGCGCATCCGGATCAGCGGGACGAAGGCCCGGAACCTGGGGCCGCCGAGTTCCAGGTGGAGCTCCAGCGAGGCCGCGTCGGGGTGGACGGCCACCAGGGTCATGGTCGACCCGGCCCGGTCGACGTGGAAGCGGTAGGCCAGCAGCTGCGGTTCGACCGTCTCGACGAAGGCCGCCAGCTCCCGCATGGCCGCCTTCACGTCGTCGAGGCGGCCCGGCAGGACGTCCGAGTGGTCGACGTAGTAGATCGTCTCCGGCGGCGGCATGCCCAGACGCTAGCGGGACCGGGGGCCGGCGCCGGCCCGCCGCGCCGCGTTCACCGGAGGACGGCGATGCCCAGGGGGCGGGTCCCGGCCGGGAGGCGCCGGGTGGTGCCGTCGGCGAGGTCGACGACGGTCAGCCCGTTCCAGTAGCCGTCCCGCGTGTAGCCGCCGGTGACGTACGCCGTCCGGCCGTCGCGCGACACCGCCACGTCCTCGTGCGGGCCCTCCAGCGGGTACACGCGCTCCTCGCCGCCCGGCGACCGCACGGTCAGCGACGGGCCCGCACCCTCCTCCACGGCACCGGTGCCCACGACGAGGAGCCGCCCGTCGGCCGTGAGGGCGGTCCCGTGCTGGTGGGTGGCGGCCGTCATCGGCTCCACCGCGACCGTGCCGCTGCGCGGGTCCACCACGGCCAGCCGCTCCCCCTCGAACGGCAGCAGCAGCCGGCCGTCACCCGGACGCACGACCGCGTAGTGCGGCTTGAGCCAGGAGCCGAGCCCGCCCTCGGTGCCGTACGGGGCGACCTCGATGCGGCGCGGGGCGAGGGTGTCCGCCGAGACCACCGTGACGTCGAAGGAGTCGTGCCCGGTGACGTACACCTCGCCGCCGTCACGGGCGACGTCCACGTCGAAGGGCCGCCGGCCCACCGGCACCGTCGCCGTGACCGAGCGCCCGGCGGTGTCGATCACCTCCAGGACGCCCCGGCCGCCGGGGACGTTCACCCCCACGTAGGCGCGCGAGCCGTCCGGCGAGAGCGCGATGCCCATGCCGCCGCCCCGGTACTCGCCGGTGCCGACCGGACCCGTACGCGTCGTGTACGGGATGCGGGCCACCCGGGTGCGGGCACGGGTGTCGACCACCGCCACGCCCTCGGCGGTGGCCACCCAGGCGAGCCCGTCCGGGCCGACGGCCAGCCCGTACGGCGCCGTGCCGACGGCCACGGACCCGACCGGGCCGCGCCGGGGATCGACGAAGGTCACGGTGTCGGCGCCGAAGTCGGCGACCAGCAGGGTCCCTTCGGGGGTGGGGAGTCCGCCCGGCAGCGGGGTCCCGCCCGGGGCGGCGGGCGGGGCGGAGGCACGGCCGGCGCCGCCCTCCGCCCCGGCCGAGGTGGTGCAGCCGCCGAGCAGCGCGAGGACGGCCGGTACGGCCACGAGCAGTGCCCGGCCGCGGGCCCGGGCCCGGCGGCTCACCGCGCGCTCCGGCCGCCGCCGCCCGACCGGTCCTGCGCCGCGCGCAGCAGCCGGGCCAGGCCGTCGAAGCCGCGCCGCACCGCGTGCTCGTACGCCGTCACGCCCTTGGAGTCGGCGAGCCGCGGGTCGGCTCCGGCGGCGAGCAGCAGCCGGACGACCTCCTCGTGGCGGGAGCCGCCGTCGCCGAGGATCACCGCCTCCAGCAGGGCGGTCCAGCCGAGCCGGTTGACGTGGTCGACGTCGATGTCGGTCTCCGCCAGCACGGCCCGCACGTATCCGACGTGCCCGCGCTCGGCGGCCGGGATGAGCGAGATCCCGCCGAAGCGGTTCCGCTGCCCCAGATCGGGTCCCGCCGGGAGCAGGGCCCGCATCATGCGGACGCTGCCGGTGACGCCGGTGACCAGCCAGGGGCTGTCCGCGCGGGAGTCGGGGGCGTTCGGGTCGGCGCCGGCGGCCACCAGGACCTCGGCCGCCCGGAGGTGGTCGCCGAGCACCGCGAGCAGCAGCGGTGTGCGGAGGTCCTCGTCGCGGGTCTCCAGGGCGGCGCCGGCGGCGAGCGCGGCGCGCACCGCGTCGGTGTCCCCGGCCTTGGCGGCGTCGAGCAGCAGTCGGTCGTGCGGGTTCATGCCCCCATCGTGGCCCGGCCCGGCAGGGTGGGCGGTCCGCCCGCCGTCCCTGCCGGGCCGCCCGCCCGGCCGACCCGCCCGTCATCCGATCGGCTGATCCGTCCCGCACCGGCATCGGCTACCAGGGCCCGGCGGACCGGCCGCGGCGACGTGCCTCAGCCGGTGCAGCCCGGGACCGTTCCGGTCGGGGCGCAGTTGTTCGGCCGGTTCTCGCGGACGACGTCGCCGTTCAGGGTGAGACCGCCGGAGGCCCTGAAGATGCCGCCGCCGTCGGCCGCCCGGTTGTCGGTGATGGTGTTCCGCTTCAGCGTGGACGTGCCGGACGCCGGCAGCCCTGCCGCGTGGTAGAGCCCGCCGCCCTGCGCGGTGCCGTTCTCCGCGGTGGCCGTGTTGCGGAGGATTTCGTTTCGCTCGGCCCTGAGGACCCCGCCGTCGGGGTTGTCGATGCCGGCGCCCTGCGCGGTGCCGCCCGGTGCCTCGACGGTGTTGCCCGTGATGCGGCTCTCCTTCAGGTCGAGCGTGCCGGAGGGGCCCACCCGGACACCGCCGCCGCGCGCGATGCCGTCCTTGGCGACCGCCCGGTTGCCGCTGATCTTCACGCCCTTCACGGTCATCAGGGCGTTGTTGGCGATGCCGCCGCCCTGGGCCACGCCGCCCGGGGCGTCGGAGACGTTGTCGCGGACGGCCCCGCCGATCACGGTCAGTCTCCCGGAGTCTGCCGGGATGCCGTTGGAGACGGCCGCGCGCGCGGTCCCCTTCTCGGCGAAGGCGCGGTTCCCGCTGATGACGGTGTTCTTGATGGTCGTGCCGAAGAAGCTGATGATGCCGGCGCCGAAGGCGGTGCTCCGGGTGTCCGGGGTGACCGTCGCGGTGTTCCCGCTGAGCTTCGAGTCGGTGATGGTCAGCGGACCGTCGTTGGAGATGCCGCCGCCCGCGGCGCCGCTTTCGGGCTCCTGCCCGGTGTAGACGACGTGGTTCCCGCTCACTTCGGTGTCGCTGATGGTGCTCTTGGCGCTGCCGGGGCTGTCGATGCCGCCGCCCTGGGCGAAGACCGGGGAGGCGGAGGTGTTGCCGGTGAACTTGCTGTGGGTGATCCGCATCTTCCCGTTGTTGGAGATGCCGCCGCCGCAGGAGGCGCCCACGGCGTCGGGGAAGGCGGGGCAGTCCGTGGCGTAGCCGCCGCGGATGGTGGTCCGGATCAGCTTGAGAACGCCCGTCTTGTCGACGTAGATGATCCGGAACCTGGGCACCTCCCCGCCCTGCCCGTCGCGTTCGATGGTGGCCCCGCGCCCGTCGATGGTGATCTCACTGGTGATCACCGGCAGACCGTTGCCCGGGTTCACGGGGTCCGGCGCCCGCAGTTTGTACGTGCACCCCCGCGCCAGCCGGATCGTGTCCGCCCTCGGGGTGCCGTTCGCCGTGTTGATCGCCTTGACGAGGTCCGGGACCGAGCAGGGGACCTGGACGGTGGCGGCGTGCGCGGCCTGGGCCGGGACCGCGACCAGCGCGCCCGCGACGAGGGCGAGGACGGCCGGGACGTGCCGACGGGACATGGGTTCCTCCTTCTGCGACTTCGGGGGTGCGGCCGGGGCGGGGGAGCACCCGGCCGAGCCCAGCCGACCACGCACCCGGGTGGTCGGCTCCCCGGCCTGATCCGTACGGGCGCGCGGACAGCCCGTACGGATCACGCGGTCCTGCGAACGGGTGGGGCCCGCACGCCCTCTTGACCCCCGGTCAGCGGAACCGGTGCAGGTTCTCGCGCAGGAAGGCCTCAAGGGTGCGCGGGGCGCGTCCGGTGAGGCGGAGGAAGGCGTCGTCCGGGACCTCCTCGCGGGCCGCCGCGAGCTGCTGGATCTCCACCACGTGGGAGGCCAGCCAGGGCGGCATCCCGGCCCGGTCGACCAGGTGGGCGTGGAGTCCGGCCGGGCCGAGGTCGAGGTAGCGGACCGGCCGGCCGAGCATCTCGCCTAGCAGCGCGGTGAGTTCCGGGTGGCTGTAGGCCCGCCCGCCGGTGAGCGGGTACGCGCCGCCGGCCGGCTCCGGGCGGGTGAGGAGGACGGCCGCGGCGTCGCCGATGTCCCGGACGTCCACGTAGTTGCACCGCGCCCCGCCCATGGCGCCGTGGACCAGTCCGGCGCGGGCGATGCCGGGGGCCAGGAGCAGCAGCTTCTGCATGAAGGCGTACGGCCGCAGCACGGTGGCGGTGGTGCCGCAGGACCGCAGCCGCTCCTCGACCAGGTGGTGGCCGCGGGAGACCGCGACGGGGGAGTCCGGCTCGGCCGCGGGCGCGGACACCTTGACGATGTGCTCCACCCCGCAGTCGACGGCCGCCTCGATGGCGTTCAGCTCGTACCGGACCTGGTCCGGGCCGTTGGCCATGGTGAGGAAGAGCCCCCGGGCGCCCCGGAAGGCCGCCCGCAGGGAGCCCGGATCGGCGGCGTCCGCCGCCACGACCGTGGTACGGGCCAGGGTCTGCTCGTCGAGGCCGGCGGCCAGGCGGACGGGGTCGCGGGTCAGGGCCCGGCCGGCTGCGCCGAGGGCCGCGAGGCTGCGCAGGGTGGCGCCGCCGGTGGCGCCGGCGGCGCCCATGATGACGATCACGGTGTCTTCCTTCCGGAGCGGGGTGTGGCGGGGAGCCGCCGCCAGGCGGTGATGGTGGCCGCGATCGCCGCCGACACCGGCAGGTCGACGGGAAGCCGGCGCGGCCAGGGGCTGTCGGCGAGGGCCGGGACCTGCGGCAGCCAGTGGGCGGCGGCGAGTCCGGCGGCCAGGCCGAACAGCGCGCCCGCCAGGCCGAGGGCGGCGGCCGCGAGCGGGCGCGGTATGCGGGCGGGACGGGTGTGCGCGGGCCGGCGCCGCAGGGTCGCGCCGAGGGCGGCGGCGACCAGGGCGGAGGTGCCGCCGATGGTGGTGAGTGCCGCGGCCACCAGCTGCGGCTGCCCGGTGACGGCCCCCGCGAGACCGGCCGTCAGGGCGGGCATGGCGTAGGCGGCCAGAACGTCGGGCCACAGGACGGGCGTCGGCGGGGGAGCGCCGGGAGCCTTCGTGCTCGTCATGGGGTGTCCTCTCGGGAGAGATGCTCGGATGTTCAGTCGGCTGACTACTACGTCAGGGGGTCAGGTGATTAGTTCCCTAATTACCTGGGTGAAGGAAGGGCGGGTCGCCTCCTGGCGGCCCGCCGGGTCGGGGTCAGTCCTCCGTGAGCGAGTCGATGCCCGCGACCACCCGGGACAGCAGGTCGAGGAAGGTGGTGCGCTCCTCGGGGGAGAGGCCGTCGACCAGTCCCTGCATCCGGCTGAAGTGCTCCGGTGCCAGGTCGCGCAGCTTGTCGGCGCCGCGCGCGGTGAGGATCACCACGTTGCCGCGCCCGTCCTCCGTGGACGGCCGGCGGGCCACCAGTCCCTCCCGCTCCAGGCCGTCGACCAGGCCCGTCACCGTGGCGCGTGACACGCCGAGGCTCGCCGCGAGCCGGGAGGGCGACTTCTCGCCGCCGTGGTCCTCCAGGTCGGCCAGCAGCCGGTAGCGGCCGGTGGAGAGGCCGAAGCGGCCGAAGTGCACCTCGCCGGCCTGCCCGATCCGGGCGCCCGCCGCCATCAGCCGTGCCGCGACCAGGACCGCCTGCGGATCGGCCGTGAGGCCGTAGCGGGCGATCTGGCGGCGGGCCTGGTCGAGGGTGGGCGCGTCGGGGTCGTTGCCGGGATGCTGGATCACGGGGAAAGTATGGCGGCTAATCAGATTGCCGGTCAAGTGAGGGGCGGGCGCGGCGACGCGGACGTCGCAGAGGTCCTGCTCGCCGAGCAGGACCTCGAAGGGCTCCTCGCCTCCTCGCTCGACCGGGCGTGGTGGTGCGGACCCGCGCCCTCGGTGTCGGCGGCGTCGTCGAGCGGCCGTCGGATCCCGGCGATCGCCTCGGCCGCCGAGCCGTCCTGGCGGTGCGCCGGCAGCCGGCGGCCCTGGCGGACCTCGCCGAGCAGGGGCCCGCAGCGCCCCCGCGTCCCGCCGAAGGCGCCCGGAATCAGCCCTACCGCTTCGGGCCGCCGACGCGCCCGACCCCGCGGCGCGGCCGCACCGGCGGAGCGTGGCGCGGGTGTACCCGCCCCCGCGGCTCCCCGCCGGGGCGCCGGGCTTCGGCCACGCGCCCCCCTGCGCCGCCCGGGCCCACGTTCCTACCCGTTGGTTGCTGGGCACCCGCTTGGTGCCCGTTGATCAGCACCCGAGGAGAGCCCCGATGACCAAGGTCCTCGTCCTGCACAGCGTCAGCATCGTGAGGTCCGCGCTCGCCGCCCTGCTGAGATCCGAGGGCGGGTTCGACGTCACGTGCGCCGGCTGGCGGTCCGCGGCCCGCGAGGCGGAGTCCTTACGGCCGGACGTGACCGTCGTCGACCTCGACTGTCCGGGCGCTTCGGCCACCCTGGAGGCCCGGGCGGGGACCTCCCGCCCGCTCGACGGGCCGCCCGACCCGCTGCTGGTCCTCGCCACCTCGGGAACCCCCGGCTCCCTGCAGCGTGGAGTCCGCGCCGCGGCGCGCGGCTACGTCGACAAGGACGGATCGCCCGGCCGCCTCGTCCGGGCCATCCGCAAGGTCGCCGCCGGAGAACGGTTCGTCGACCCCTCGCTCGCCTCGGCCCTCCTGGAGGCCGACCCCATGCCGCTCAGCCCGCGCGAACTGACCGTGCTGGCCCGGGCCGCGGAGGGTGACTCCATCGCGGAGATCGCCCACGCCCTGCACCTCGCCAGCGGCACCGTGCGCAACTACATGGCCGCCGCCACCCGCAAGATCGGCGCCCGCAACCGGATAGACGCGATCCGGATCTCCCGGCGGGCCGGCTGGGTCTGAGCCCTACCCGCTCCCACCCGCCCGCTCCCACCCGCCCGCTCCCACCCGCCCGTTCACACCCGCCCGTTCACACCCGGGCGTTCCAGACCCCCACCAGCTCCCGGTACAGCGCCGACCGGGCCGGGAGGTCCGCGTGCGTGCCGCAGACCGCACGGCTCCCGTCGAGTACGAGGACCCGGTCGGCCCGGGCCGCGGAGGAGATGCGGTGGGCCACGACGACCAGGGTGCCGGGGCGGTCGGCGAGCGCCCGCTCGGCGCGCTCCTCGGCCGCCGGATCGAGGTGGCAGGTGGCCTCGTCGAGCAGCAGCAGCGGAGCGGGCGACAGATGGGCGGCCACCAGGGCCAGCAGCTGCCGCTCGCCCTGCGAGAGCCCGGCCGGGTCCAACGGTGCGTCGGGCCCGCCCAGCCGCCGCACGAGGCCGTCCGCCCCGAGGGCCGCCACGGCCCGTTCCAGCCGCGCCCCGGACACCGGCCCGGGGCACAGGTGCGTCAGGTTCTCGCGGACGGAGCCGGTGAACACGTACGCCTGCTGCGGCAGCAGGGTCCGCCGGGGATCGGGGCCCCGGCCGGGCCCGCGCAGCGCCGGGGCTCCGGCCAGCAGCACGGTGCCCCGGCCGGGCGGCAGCAGCCCGGCCAGCAGGGCGGTGAGCGTGGACTTGCCGATGCCGCTCGGCCCGACCACGGCGAGGTGCTCCCCCTCGCGCAGGGCCAGGTCCAGGCCGTCGACCACCGGCAGGGCGTGGACACCGTACGCGAACCGCACCTGCCGCAGCTCGGCGGCGAGCCCCCCGCCGCCGGGCGCCGGCACCGGCACCGGCTCAGGACCGGGCTCCCGCGCCCCCGGGGCGGACGCCCGCCCCGGCCGCGGGAGGCAGAACCGGTCCAGGACCACCACGAGCCGGGTGCCCGCGGAGCCCAAGGCGCCCATGAGCGCGTCCAGCGCCGGCAGCAGCGACTGGACCAGGTACGTGAGGGCCGCGGCCAGCGCTCCCGCGCTCAGCCCCCGCCCGAGCAGCCAGGGCGCCCCCAGCAGCAGCGCGACGACCGGGAGACGGCCCGCGACGCCGAGCGCCACCGTGCGCAGCGCGGCCCACCGGGCGAGCAGCCGGGTCAGCCGCTCCTGTTCGGCGATCAGCAGCAGCGGGCCGGCCCCCGCCTCGGCGCCGCCCCCGCAGGCGACCACGTCGCGCAGGCCCGCCGCCAGCTCGCCGGTCCGCGCGGCCAGGGCCTCGTCGGTGTCGAGCGCCCGCCGCTGCACCCGGGCCATCGGGCGCAGCGTCAGCAGGAACCCGGCCGTGCCCAGGAGCAGCGGCGGCAGCACGAACAGCAGCAGCACGGGCGCCAGCGCCGCCATTCCGGCCAGCGCCCCCGCCGCCGTGAAGACGAAGGACCGGGCGACGAGCACCAGTCCGGCGAAGGAGTCCCGGGCCATCTCGGTCTGCTGGGTCAGCCGGGAGACGGCCCCGTCGTGCGCGGCCCGCGCGGGTTCGGCGACCGCCCGCTCCAGGGCCTGGCGCACGGCCCGGCGCACCAGGCCGTCGCGCAGCGGTTCGACGAGGTCGGCGAGCCCGCCGAACACCCCCCGCAGGGCGAGCCCGCCGAGGAGCGCGCCGGCCCCGGCGACGGCCAGCCAGGCGAGCCCGGTGTCGGTCCGGGCGGCGAGGAAGCCGTCGTCGAGGGCGCGGGCCACCGCGTACCCGCCGAGGAACGTGTGGGCGGACTCCAGCAGGGACCACAGCGCGAGGCGGCGCAGCGTCCGGGCCCGGCCGCGCAGGAAGCGGAGTCCCTCGCCGCCGACCCGCCGCCAGGTGCCGTCCCCGCTCACCGCCGCTCCCCGGGGCCGGCCGCGTCCCCGCCGGCCCCGAACAGGGCGCGGTAGCCGGGGTCCCGCCACAGCTCCGCGTGGGCCCCGGTGGCCCGGACCCGGCCCGCCTCCAGCCATACGACGAGATCGGCGCGGGCGGCCGTGGCGGCGCGGTGGGTCACCACGAGCCGGGTCCGGGCCCGTACGTCGCGGGCCAGGGCCAGCTCCACCTCGCGGGCGGTGACGGTGTCCAGGGAGGAGGTGGCGTCGTCGAGGACGAGCAACCGTCCCGCACCGCGGAACGCCCGTGCCAGGCCGAGGCGTTGCAGTTCGCCGCCGGACATCGGGGCGTCGGCGAGCGGCGTCCGGTAGCCCCGGGGCAGGCGGAGTACGAACGGTTCGGCGCCGGCGGCCCGCGCGGCGGCCCGCACGGCGTCCGCCCCGGGCTCCGGCCGGCCTCCGAAGGCGACGGACCCGCCGACGGTCGCCCCGAACAGCGCGGGCCGCTCGAAGGCGTGACCGACCTCGCGGCGCAGCGCCCGGGCGGTGAGCTCCTCCAGCGGGGTGCCGTCCAGCAGGACCCGGCCCCCGTCGCAGGGGGTGAGCCGTCCGGCGGCGGCGGCCAGCAGGCTCTTGCCGGACCCCGAACGGCCGACGACCGCGGTGGTGGTGCCGCCCGCCAGGCGCAGGTCGACGCCGCTCAGCACGGTCCGGCCCGCCCGCACCAGACTGACCCCGCGCAGCTCCAGCGTGCCGGGGCCGTCGGCGGCGTACTCCCGTTCCCCCTGGGGGAGTTCGGGCAGGCCGAGCAGGGCGGCCGTGCGGCGGGCGGCGGCCCGGCCGCGCACCACCGCCGCGAGCCGGCCCGTGACGGCTCCGGCACCGGCCGCGAGCCCCGCGTAGCGGACGGCCGCGAGCAGGCCGCCGACGCCGAGCGCCCCGGCCGCCAGGCGCAGGCCGCCCACGCCGAGGACCACGTACAGCAGCAGCGGCATCAGGGCGCCGGTGCGGGCGGCGGTGCCCCCGTAGATCCGCCACATCAGCCGTCCCTCGCGGCCCAGTTCGGGCAGCGGGGCCAGGATCCGTGCCGCCTCGCGTTCGGCGGTGCCGGCCGCCGCGATGGTGCGGGCGCCGGCCAGGGCCTCGGCGAGGCGCCCGGCGAGGGTGAGCTGCACCTGCTGGTAGCGGCCCACGCTGGCGTCCGACGCGCGGGCGAAGGCCCGCAGCAGCAGCGCGAGGACGGGCACCCCGGCCAGGAAGGCGAGGCCGGTCCAGACGTCGACGAGGAACAGCGCGACGAGTCCCCCGACCGGCGGCAGCAGGGCCGTGACGGCCGTCGCGGCCGCCGCGGGGACGGTCCCGGCGGCCGCGGCGTGCGCGGTGAGCCGGGCCGAGACCTCGCCGGGGGAGTACCGGGCGGCGTGGTGCGGGGCGGTGCGCAGCAGCGCGCCGAGGCCGCGCCGGCGCAGCCAGGCGGTGGAGCGGGCGTCGACGCCGCCGGTGAGCCGTGCGGTCGCGGCGTCCAGCAGCACCTCGGCGGCGATCACCGCCGCGCAGCACAGGGCCCACAGGGTGCCGGAGGGGTCGCGGCGCAGCAGCAGGTCGAGCGCGTGGCCGAGGAGGGCCGGTTCCGCGAGTGCCGCGCAGGCGGCGGCCAGCGAGCAGCCGGCCACGGCGGCGCTGCGGCCGGCGCTGTGCCGCGCGGCCGCCCGCAGCGCCCGGTCGGCGGCCGCCGCTCCACCGGACGGGTCGGCGGCCGCGGCTTCACCGGCGGCGGGCGGGGTCATCGGCGGCGGCTCCTCGTGTCTCCCGGGGCCCGGGACACGGGTGCCCGGGATGAGGTGCGGGCCCGGGCGGGGGTCCGCCCGGGCCCGAAGTGACCCGATCAGTTACAGGTCGTGATGCTCAGGCTGCTGTCGCCGCAGAGGAGGAGGCTGGCGCGGCTCCCGCCACCGCCGCCGCCGCCGAGCTGCGCCGCCTCGGTGTTCTCTTCCTTCGGGGTCTCCATGGACTGCAGGTCGAGAAGGGTCATGGCTGGTTCCTTTCCTTCGCTGGTGTGTTCCGATGGGTCACGGCCCCCCGGTGGGGGACCGGCTCTGGGGCCGCCGCGGTGCGCGGCGGCGGGAGGAACGGCAGGTGCACGCGTCCGCCGGTGGCGGCGCTGCCGAGGGCCAGGAGGGCCCCGGCGGTGCCGGTCGACAGGTCCATGGACAGGCGCATCATCTGCTCGCCGGGGAAGGCGAGGTGTCCCTCGTACGGAAGTGCGTGGCGGGCCAGGGCCTCGATCTGCCGGCCGATGTCCGCGGGACCGGTGCCGGGACCGGGGGTGGTGGTCCGGGACAGGTGCAGGATCATTCCGGCCGCGCCGCGGAAGAGGCCGGGCTGGGCGTAGAAGGTGGCCTGGGCCGCCCGGACGATCTCGGGCCGGGCCTTCTCGAAGCGGTCGTCCCGGGCGTGCCGCGACCAGTCGTCGAGGACCACGCCGATGCCCACGCTGCCCGCGCCGAGGTAGGGCATGGTGCGCCAGCCCTCGTCCACCTGGAGGGTGCCGAAGGCGCTGGTCACGCAGCGGTCCAGGTCCCGGTGCAGGAAGTGCCCGGCGCGCCGCAGCAGTTCGGGGTCGCCGGTGCGCTCGTACAGGCGCAGGTGCAGCAGGGCGATCCCGCTCTGCCCGTACAGCAGCCCCGCCCGCTTCAGCCCGGGGGCGGCGGCGTGGGCCAGGTCCGCGCAGCGCAGGGCTGCGTCGTGCAGGGCGCTCTCGCCGGTGGCGGTGCCGAGGGAGTCGAGGGCGAGTCCGATTCCGGAGAGGCCGCCGTGCAGGTCGGGTCCGGCGGACCGCCACGGCTGCGCGAGCAGGCGCTCCACCAGGGCGGACGCGCGCTCGTGGTGGCCGAGCCGGTGGTGGGTCCAGGCCAGTCCGGCGAGGCCGTCGTAGAAGCCGAGCGGGGTGCCGGACTCGGGGTCCCGGGTCCGGGCGAGCAGCCACTCCTCGGCCTCCGGCCAGGGCGCGTCGCCCGTCTCGGCGAGCGCGTACAGGACCCCGGCCGCCCCGTGGCCGAAGGCCGTACCGCCGCCGGCGGTGGCGAACTGGGCCGGATCGCCCGGGAAGAGGCGGTCCTCGCGCTCCGGGGTGGCGGTGGCGCGCAGGCCGGCCGTCAGGGAGGCGCGGGCGGACGGCCAGTCCTCGGGGCGGGCCGGGAGGTACGGCCGGGCGGGGGCGGGTGCCCGCCGGGCGCGGGAGCCCTCGTCGGGATCCGCGAGGATCTCCCGTACCGCCTCGTCGAGGAAGGAACGGGGTACGGGGAACTGCCCGGCGGCGATGTCCGCGAGGTGCGCGGCCTTGCCCCGGTCCATCACCAGCAGGCTGGTCAGCGGCAGGAACAGGGCGAGGCGCAGGCAGGACAGGGCGTACCGGTCGACGGCGAAGCCGCGCCGGCCGGGCGGTGCGACGAAGGCCGGGTTGGCCACCGTCTGGCGCAGGCCCTCGTCGACGTGGGCGGCGGCCTCGAAGTCGAGCAGCGCGACGGAGGGTTCGCCGGTGTCCGGGTCCTCCGCGACCATGATGTTGAACAGGTGCAGGTCGTTGAAGACGACGCCGCGGGCGTGGACCGCGTCGACGGCCTCCGTCACACGGGCGTGGATCTTCAGCGCCCAGTCGGTGTAGGCGGCGAGCTCCGCGGGGCCGGGGTCGGCCTCGATCAGCGGATGGCGGCGGGCGAAGTAGGTGTTGAGGGGTTTGCCGTCGAGGTACTGCAGCGCCAGGAAGTGGTGGTCCCCGACGGTGAAGGCGCCGCGCACGGCGGGTACGCAGTCCAGTCCGGCCAGCAGCTCCAGCGCCCGGTGCTCCCGGTGCAGCCGGGCCACGGCGTCCGCCCCGTCGGCGGCCAGCCCCGCGAAGGGCCGGGCCTCCTTGAGGACGACCGCCTCTCCCGTACGGGTGTCGCGGGCCGCGTACACCCCGCCGCCGTTGGAGAAGTGCAGGGCCCGCTCCACGGTGTAGGGCATGCCCTCCAGCGTGACGGCGGAGCGCCGCTCCAGGTGCGGCCGCAGGAAGTCCGGCTGCTCCACCCAGGCGGGCGGCCGGAACACCGGACCGCGCACCTCCGGCACCAGCCGTCCGCCGGGCTCCTCGATCGCGGGGACCAGCTCGCCGTGTTCGTCGTAGCAGTGCCGCAGGGTGAAACTGCCGTAACGCAGGTGCACAGGGCCGTCGTTCCAGCGCAGGTCGCTGAGGACGTACGGGCCGGGCTCGCCGGCCAGCAGGGCGTCCAGGTCCTCGGCGATGCTCCGGCAGGCGTCCGCGTCGGCGGGGTAGACGGTGACGAACTTGCCGCTCGCCGCGCGGTCCGCGTACTTGGCGTTGCGCAGGTGCAGCAGGTAGCGGCTGGGCACGAACTTGAAGGCGGTCCGCCGCTCCACGCAGTAGCCGTGGACCCGGTCGAGGACGGACTCCGCGTTGTCGAGGCGGGCCGACACGTGGATCTTCCAGCCCTGGGAGGGGAGCGGGAGGCCGAGGGGCCGCAGGGCCAGCCAGTCTCCGCTGCGGTGCGAGCGCCAGCCCTCGGGGACGGGGGCGGTGGCCGCCGGGAACTCCTCGCCGGCGCGCCGGTACGGGGCGTCGTAGAACCAGCGGTCGGCGTCGCAGAAGGCCGCGTGCCCGTTGTTCACACCTGCTCCCTCGGTCGGTGACGGGAGCAAAGGTGGCACGTGGCGAGGAGCCCGCGACAGTCGCGTTTGTCACCAGCCCGGCGTGCAGTACGCACGGGTCACCAGGGCTCCCGCACGCCCCGCGTCCGGCCCGCCTCCGGCCCGCCTCCGCCCCGGATCCGGCCCTTCGCCGGCCCCGCCGCCGCTTCGATCCGGTCACGCTGGACGGCCCCCCGGCGAACCGGAGGCCGCCGCCACCAGGCATCCGATATCCGAACGGGCCGTCCGTAAATCGATCCTCGATATGCGGAGGCCTTTGGGATCTGGCAGTGTCACCCCCAACTGGCCGCTGGATAGCAGAGATAGGGCCAGTTTCAACCTTTGAATCGAAAGCGAGTCCTGTCGTGCGTCACCGCTTAGCAGCAGTCTCCGCCGCCGCCCTCCTCTGCCTCGCCGGCGCCACGGGCGCGGCGGAGGCCGCGCCCGCGACCCCGCACGGTCCGTCCGCCATGGTCTTCAGCGTGGTCCAGGGCCGGGACGCCGCCACCGGTACCGCCCTCCGGGCCGTCACCCTCAGCTGCGCCTACACCGCCGAGGGCACGCACCCCGACCCGAGGGCCGCGTGCGACGCGCTGGGCGCCACCGGCGGGAAGCTCGACCGCCTGCTCGCCGCCCCGGCCCCGGACCGCCCCTGCCCCCGGCAGTACGCCCCCGTCACGGTCACGGCGGACGGGGTCTGGCGCGGCAGCCGCATCGCCTGGCAGCACACCTTCCCCAACCCCTGCGAGATGGCGGCGACCCTGAACGGCAACCCGCTCTACGCCTTCTGACGCCGCGGGATCAGCGGCCGCCCTCCGGGGCGAGCGCCGCGGCCGCCGCGAAGAGGCGGGCGCAGCGCCGGGTCATCGCCTCCGGGGTCTCCTCGGGGTGCTTGACCCACCAGCGGACCAGGGTGGCCACCAGGTCCCGCCACACGTACAGCAGCGCGTCGGCGTCCAGCGGGTCGTCGGATCCGGCACCGCTCAGCAGTTCGGCGGTGCCGGCCGCGGCCAGCCGGTCGATGGCCGACCGGTACCCGGCGGCCGTGCGCGCCGCCTCCCCGCCCGGGGGCAGGGTGGTGTCGTAGAGCACGAACCACGACTCCCGCCGCCCCTCCAGTGCGGTGAAGATCGCGTCGAGCACCCGCAACGGGGTCTGCGGGGTGGTCCCGTCCGGCCCCATCGCCGTGCGGACCGCTCCCAGCAGCCGGTCGCCGACCGGTACGAGGCAGGCCACCCAGAGGTCCTCCTTCGTGCCGAAGTACTGGTGCAGCAGCGTCTTGGTGACGCCGACCCGCGCCGCGATCGCCGGCAGCGAGGCCGCGGCGTAGCCGCGGGCGCCGAACTCCTCCGTGGCGGCGTCCAGCATCTGCCGCGCGCGGAGCTCGCGGGGGACTCCCTTGGTGCCGGCTTTGGAAGAAGGGGTTGCCATGAGCCGATCTTACCAGTAGGTAATTTACCTCAAGGTAAGTTCGTGCCACGGCGACCTCTGGAGTACCTCCATGGACGGCACCACCCCCCGCCCGGCTCCGCACGCCCGCACCCGCTCCTGGTGGGGCTGGGGCTGGGCCGACGAGCACCCCGCCGACGCGGAATGCGTCGCGATGGGCGCCCTGCTCCCCGGCACCCTCGCCCGCCCCCTGCCCGTCCCCGACGTACGCGACCTCGTACGCGGCCGCCGCATCGGCGCCCCCGCCGTCGAGCCGCCGGCCGCCCTCGCCCACCTGGTCACCGCCGACCCCGCGGACCGGGCCGCCCACGCCATGGGAAAGGCCTACCGCGACGTGGCGCGCGCCCTGCGCGGGCAGCCCGGCCGCATCCCCGACCTGGTCGCCCGCCCCGCCGGCGAGCAGGACGTGGCCGACCTCCTCGACTGGGCCGGCGGCCACGGGACCGCCGTCGTCCCGTACGGCGGCGGCTCCTCGGTCACCGGGGGAGTGGAGTACCGCGGTGACGCCCACCGGGCCGTGCTGTCCCTCGACCTGACCGCGATGCGGCGCGTCCTGGAGGTCGACACCGAGGGGCGGGCCGCGCGCATCCAGGCCGGCGCCCTCGGGCCGGACCTGGAAGCCCGGCTGCGCCCGCACGGCCTGACCCTGCGCCACTTCCCGCAGAGCTTCGAGTTCTCCACCCTCGGCGGCTGGCTCGCCACCCGGGCCGGCGGCCACTACGCCACCGGACGCACGCACATCGACGACTTCGTCCAGTCGATGCGGGTGGTCACCCCCGCCGGCACCAGCGGCTCCTGGCGGCTGCCCGCCTCCGGCGCGGGCCCCTCGCCCGACCGCCTCTTCCTCGGCTCCGAAGGCGCGCTCGGCGTCATCACCGAGGCCTGGATGCGGCTCCAGGCACGCCCCCGGCACAAAGCCTCCGCGGCCGTCTCCTTCACGGACTTCCACGCCGCCCTCCGCGCGGTGCGCGACCTCGCGCAGTCCGACCTCTCACCCGCCAACTGCCGCCTCCTCGACCCGGGCGAGGCGGCCCTGTCGGGCGCCGCCCACGACGGCGGCTCCGTTCTCGTCCTCGGCTTCGAGTCCGCGCACGAACCGGTGGACGGCAGGCTCGCCCGTGCCGTCGAACTGGCCCGCTCCCACGGCGGCCGGCCCGCCGACGCCCGCTCCCACGGCGGCGGGCCCGCCGGGAACACCGGCCCGGACCACGGCCCCGACGGGACACCGGCCGGCGACGCGGCCGTCGGCGCCTGGCGCGCCGCCTTCCTGCGGATGCCCTACCTCCGCGACGGCCTCGTCCGGATGGGCGCGGTGGCGGAGACCTTCGAGACGGCCGCCACCTGGGACCGCGTCCCCGCCCTGATCGACGCCGTACGCGCCGAGGTCGGCGCGGCCGCCCTCAAGGCCACCGGACACCCCGCCACCGTCAACTGCCGCCTGACGCACGTCTACCCGGACGGCGCGGCCCCCTACTTCACCGTCCTCGCCGCAGGACGGCCCGAGGACGGAGTGGCCCTGTGGGACGACCTCAAGGCGGTCGCCGGCGAGGTCCTGCACCGGTACCGCGCCACCATCACCCACCACCATGCCGTGGGACGCGACCACCGGCCGGGCTACGACCTCCAGCGCCCCGAACCCTTCGCCCTCGCCCTGCGGGCCGCGAAGGACGCGCTCGACCCCCGCGGCATCCTCAACCCGGGCGTCCTCGTGGGCTGACGGGCCGCCCGCCGCTCGCCCGATCGGCGGGACCTGTTCCCGTACGCGGGGCGGCGCCGCCCGGAACGGTTACGGATGTTCCCGGCATCCGGCATCGGCATCCGGCCCCGTGTCCCAGGGAGACTTCGATGAGCTGCATCAACCGACGCGACCTCGCACTGCTGGCCCTCCGCGCCGGGACCGGGGCCGTGCTCATGGCACACGGCACCCAGAAGCTGTTCGGCTGGTTCGGCGGCGGCGGCCTGGAGAAGACCGCCGCCGCCATGGAGCACATGGGCTTCACCCCCGGCCGGCAGAGCGCCCTGGCCGCCGGGCTCGGTGAGACCGGCGGCGGGGCCCTGCTGGTCCTGGGGCTCGCGACCCCGGCCGCCGGCGCCGCGGCGGCGGGTGCCATGGCCGGCGCGGTGGCCGTCCACGCCCCGGCCGGCTTCTTCGCGCAGTCCGGCGGATTCGAGTACCCGGCCTTCCTCGGGTTCACCGCGGCCGCCATCGGCCTCGCCGGCGCGGGCCGCTACTCCCTCGACCACGCCACCGGCCACACCTTCGACCAGCGGTGGATGCTCGGGCTGGCCTTCGGCGCCAGCGCCGTCGCGGCGGCCGTGGTCGTCGGCAAGCGGGCGAAGGGGCGGCAGGACGCCGACGGGAACACCGGCTGAAGCGGCTACGAGAGGGTCTTGAACGAGTCGCGGGCGGTGGAGTGGTACAGGCCGACCCTCGGCTTGACGACGGCGCCGGGCGTGGTGAGCGGCAGGCTGACGCCGTCCGCGTTGGGCATGTGGTAGCCGTCGGCCAGGATGTTGATCTCGTCGGCGACGGGCCCGCCCGCGCCCGACGGGTCGAGGTCCACCGCCGCGTACGTGGTGGCACCCGGCCGGACCGGGTGCGCCGGACCGCCGATGCCCTCGGGCGGCGTCGCCTGGATGCCGAGGGCGGTGCCCTTGGCACTGAAACCGACGGCGGGGTGCAGGTCGAGCCCGCAGCTGGTGGAGCCGTTGTTGGTCACCGTGATGACGCGGACCGTGGCCGGGAAGCCCTCCGGCGCGGTCACCCTGACGGTGAGGTTCCGCGCGGAACAGGGGTGGGTGTAGGCGTAGCCGTCGTCGGTGCCGGGGCCCCCGCCGCCGCCCGGGACCTTGCCGTCGCCACCCGCGTCGGCCGGGCTCGCGGTGGCCGCCGGCGTCTCGCTGCGGGACGGCGTCGGAGTCGGAGTCGGCGTCGGCGAGTCCGACGGCGCGGACGTCGCAACGGCGGGGGAGGCCGGAGCGCCCGTGCCCGCCGCGGGCGCCGCGCTCGTCCCACCGCCCTCACAGCCGGTCAGACCCAGGACGAGCCCGGCGAGGGTGGCCAGGGCCGCGGAACGGCGCCGGTGGATGCGCATGATGGAACTCCCCGTGTGGTGCTTGCGTCCGGGAACCGTAACCGGTGCTCCGTACAAGGGAGTCGACCGGGTGCTGCGACACTCCGGCGCGCCCCGCCGCACACCGCGTTCGACAACGGCGGCGGCGCTTGCCACAGTCGTCACCGTGCCCTCCGCCCCACGCCTGACACTGCGCCCCTACGCCCCGGCCGACGCCGGCGCGGTCCTGTCCCTGGTGAACGCCGACCGCCTCCCCGGACAGCCGGTGGCGACACCGCAGGCGCTCCGCGAGGCGCTGGCCGGCCGCTCGCCCGTCGACGGCGGCTGGTGGGCGGAACTCGACCCGCCCGCCACCCACGTCGCGGTCGGTCCCGACGGCACCGTACTGGGCGTCGTCTCCCGGGCCCTGCGGCCCAAGGACGCCACGGGCCTGATCCTGTGGCTGCACTGCCGGGAGGACCCGAGGACCGCCGACGCGCTCGTCGGCGGGGCGCTCGCGGCCCTCGGCCCGCGTCCCGTCGAGGCCTTCCAGCTGGCGACCGCCCTCACCCGGGGACTGGAGGCGCTGCCACGGGCACACCGGGAGGCCACCCACGAGGCCCTGGAACGGGCCGGGTTCCACGGCGAGCCGCAGTGGCGGTACCTCCTGATCGACCTGCCCGCGCCGGACCTGCCGCGCGCCGCACGGGTACGCACCGTCCCGGAGCCCGGCGACAGCCACGCCCGCCGTCTCGAAGTCCGCCGGGGCGAAGCCGCCGCCGAGGCCGAGGCGGTGATCGGCCTGCCCGTCGAGGGCGCCGGCGCACTGTGGTGGATCGGCGTCCGGCCGCCCTCACGCCGCCGGGGCATCGGCCGGGCGCTGCTGGGATCGGCACTGGACGCCCTCGGCGCACACGGCGCCCGCCAGGCCTTCCTCTACGTCGAGACGAACACCGGCCGGGGCGGCGAGGACGACCGGACCGCGGCCACCGCCCTCTACCGGTCGGCCGGGTTCAGGGAGGTGGACACCCTCCACTCCTACACCCGCCCGGCGCCGCCGCCCGGCCGTCAGTTGCCCTTGCCGAGCCGGGCCGCCGCCTCCGTGGCCACTTCGTAGGCGCCCGCGTGGGACGACGGGTCGACGTCACCGTCGACGGGCGCGTACCGGACCGCGATCACCACGTTGCCCTGGCGGAACCAGACCTCGCTCGTCACCCGGGGCCCGTCGGAGTTCCGGATGCGGGAGAACGCCTCGTCGCCGAAGTCCGACAGCTCCGCCGTCATCGGGCCCGTCTTGCCCTCGGACTGCTCCTTGACGCGCTGGAAGCTCTCCCGCGCCTCCCGCGTCCCCAGCCGGGACACCCGCACCTCCAGGACCGGCTGCGGGTCAGGTCCCGGACCGGGGCCCGCCCAGACGCAGGCCGAACCGGTCTCCACGCCCTCCGCCGGCCCCGCCACCAGCCTGGCCGTGGCCGCCGTCACGAGCGAGCAGGGACGCGGGTCCGAGGCGAAGTCGCCCTGCCGCGCCGGGTCCCGGTACAGCCAGAGGCCGCCCACCGTGACGGCCGCGGCGGCTGCCACCGCCAGTGCGAGGCGGCGGCGGGGACGGCCGGGACCGGAGGGGGACACCATGTCGGCAGGGTAGCGGGCCCGGTGCCCCGCCCGCCGCCGTGACCGCGCACGTCACTACGGCTGCCCGTCGCCCTCCACCCTGATGACCACCAGCCCTTCCCATCCGGCGACGGCCAGATCCGGCCCTGCCACGGCCAGCTGGATACTGTTGATCGGCACGCCGATGGTGTGACGGACCTCCCGGCTGAGGGGGTCCCAGATCAGCACGGTTCCCGAGCCAGCCGACGCGAGCAGGTGCCTTCCGTCCGGTCCGGGCAACGCCACCACGGTCGTCCCGCCGTATCCGGTGAAGGGCGGTCCGACGGGGGCACGGGCTCGGGGATCCCAGATCCGCGTGGTGCCGTCGTTGCCGCAACTGGCGAGGAGGGGGCCGTCCTTGCCGGTGAACACCGTCATGGCGTTGACCGACCCGGCGTGCCCCGTCAGGGGCGGGCCGACCTGTGTGCGGGTGGCGGGATCCCAGATCCGTACGGCGCCGTCCTTGCCGCCCGTCGCCAGCAACGGCCGCCCTGTCGGATCGGCGAACGCGGCCACCGCGTACACCGCGTCGGTGTGACGGATGGCCTGTCTGATCCGCTTCCGGGTGGTCAGGTTGACCAGGCGCACCGCTTTGCCGAGGCAGAGGGCCAGGAACTGGCTCCGCCCGTCCGCTCCGGTGAAGGCGGCCATCGAACCCACGCTGTTGAGCGCGTCGCCGAAGTGCCGGCCGCCCCTGATGGCCGGTCCCAACTGAGCCCGGGTGACCGGGTCGCGGAGCAGCACCTCGCCGGTGTGGCAGGCGCTGGCCAGGAGGGGTTCTCCCGCGCTTCCCCGGAATCCCGTCAGCGCGGTGACGCCGAGGAAGTGGCCGGTGAGGGCGGGCCCGGTCGGCGTGGACGTGCCGGTGTCCCAGATCCGGACCGAGTCGCGCCCGTCGGAGGCGGCGAGGAGGACGCGTCCGTCCGACGAGGGGATCGAGGCCAGCACTTTCACCTCGGGGTCCTGGCTGTCCGCCGCCGCCCGGCCGGGGCCGGTCGTGACGCGGTCCCACACGCGGACCCGACCTCGGTCGGCGGTGGCGAGGAGGGTGCGCCCGTCCGGTCCGGGGAAGGCCGCCAGCGCGTCGAGCGGCCCCATGGTGCCGGTCACGAGCGGAGCCGATTCACACCGGTTGACCGGGTCCCACAGCCCCACCCTGCCTTCGGCCTGGACCGCGAGGAGGGTGTGCCCGTCGGGTCCGGGGATCCCGATGACGGCCTGCCCCTCGGGTTCGGGGATGAAGGTGTCCGCAGGAGTGCGGGGCCTCGGTCCCGGAACGATCCAGTCGATCTCGTGCCGGCTGCCGGTGTCCGGGTCCAGGAAGAATATTTCCGGGGGGCGCGCCTGGCGGCGGACCGTGGCGAGGAGGTCGCGGCCCTCGGGGCCGGTGAAGGCGACCAGGCGGCGCAGACCGAAATCCGTCTCGACGTACGGGCGGGACGACTGTCTCCGGGTGACCGGGTCCCAGATCCGGATGGCGTAGGCGTCGAGACTGGCCAGCCGGGCCCGCCCGTCGGAGCCGGTGAACGTGGTGATCGCGTCTACGGCGTGCACGTGTCCCGTAAGGGAGGCCCCCACCTGGGAGGCCGTGGCCGGGTTCCAGACGCGCACGGTCTTGTCCCCTCCCGCCGTGGCGATCCGCGGGCGCCCGTCCTGTCCGGTGAAGGTGGTGAGCGCGTTGACGGAGCCCTCGTGGCCGGTGAGGGGCGGGCCGACCTGGGCGTGGGTGGCGGGGTCCCAGACCCGCACGGTCCCGTCCCGGCCCGCCGTGGCGAGCAGCGGACGGCCGTCCTCGCCGGTGAACGCCGCCATTGCGCTCACCCCCGCGTTGTGGCCGGTGAGCGGCGGGCCGGTCGGGCGCAACGTGACGGGATCCCAGATCCGTACGGTGTTCTCGCCGTAGGTGGCGAGGAGCGGCGAGCCGTCCCGTGCGGTCAGCGAGATCATGTGGGAGACACGGCCCGACGCCTCGTTCAGGACGACGTGGAGCGGCTCCCACGCGATGTCCGCCCAGCGCACGGACCAGGTGCGCCGGGGGTCCGGGGCGTCCTCCACGGGCGGGAGGCGGTCACCGCTGATCCGCACCGTGCCGAGCTGCCGCAGGCCCGTCCTGTCCCCCGGGGCGGCGTCCGCGAGCAGGTGCTGGTGCGCGACCACGCCCGCGACGGCCGGGGGGAGCGGGTGGCGGCCGAACGCGGAGAGCACCGCGTGCAGGGTGAGGGCCGGGACGTCGAGGCGGTCGAGGACGCGCGGGTGGGCGGCGAGGCTCTCCCAGCCGTCCGGGCCCGCGAGGGCGGCGTGTTCGGGCAGGTGGTGCACGAGGTACGGGTTGGGCGGCGTGTCCGGCAGCCGGGTGTCCGCTCCGCCGGCGAGGTGCCGTGTGATGTGCTGGTGGCGCTCGTCGGGGCCGTCGTCCGGGGCGGCGAAGTGTTCGGCGAACGTGCGGTGGGCCAGCCGGTAGACGGTCTGGCCGTGTTCGAGGTCGGCCATCAGGTAGGGCGCCGCGGCGACGGTGAGGGCCGTGACGGACCCGGCGAGGACGGCCGGGCCGCCGGTGTCCGGGGCGAGGGCGTTGGCGGCGGTCGCCCACACCCCGTCGCGGTCGGGCATCCCGTGCCCCCGGGCCAGGGCGAGCGCTTCGAGGAGGAGCCCGTTGACGGGGTCCCGCGCGGTCAGGCGGGCGACGGCCCGGGCGAACAGGGCGCGGTGGTCGCAGTCCTGGAGCGGTGCCGGGTCGGCGGCGAGTTCCGGGGCGCCCAGGATCTCGTGCACGGCCAGGCGGGCGAAGAGGAACTCGCGGTCGAGGCCGCCGAGGACGCGCGCGGTGCCGTCGAGATCCGCGGGGTCGGCCGTCAGGGAGCCGTTCTCGTGCGCGACGTCCAGCCGGCGGCGGATGTAGCGGGTCATGGCCTCGGGATCGGGGCCGACGGTGACCACCTTCGTGCCGCCCCCGATCCCCTGGGCGGGGCCCGGCCCGAGCGCGTCCAGGAGGTCCTGGCCGGTGGGTGCGGGCCGGTCGGGTCCCTCCTGCGTGGAGCGGCGGGTGCCGACCAGGACCCGTACGCCCGGGGTGCGGGAGAGGGGCCCCAGGACCTCGGCGGCGAGGGTCAGGGGCTGGTGCGCCTCGTCGAGGGCGTCGGCGAGGACGGTGAAGGGCCGGCCCGGTTCCGCCGTCCGGCCGCTCCGCCTCGCGGCGAACGCGCCGGTGAGCCACTGCGCCAGTTCCGGCACGGTCGCGACCGCCGGGGCCGGCCCGAGGTCCGCGGCCGCGGTGATGCGGTCGACGAGGGCGTGGGCGGTGGCGCCGGTGAGGTGGACCGCGAGGTCGACCGTGTCGGCGGCGCGCGGGACGCCGGGCGGCAGCGGTGCGAGGTGGCCCGCGCGGGTGAGGACGGCGGCGAGTTCGGGCCGGGTGTGCACGAGCACGTGGCCGAGCAGGGCGGACTTGCCCGCTCCGGCTGCTCCCGTCACCACCAGCATGCCGCCCGCCGCCCCGTCCAGCCAGGACAGGATCTCGTCCCGCTCGTGCTCGCGGCCCTCGAAGTACCAGTTCTGTTCGCCGAGTTCACCACCGGCGGCCTTGGCCGCGAAGTGCCTGCGCTCGTCGGCGCTCATCGCGGCGAGGGCGGACTCGATCTCGGCCTCCACGTCCAGTGGGGCCTGCATGTGTCCGGCCTGAGTGGGCCAGACGCGGCGGAGTTCCGCGGTGCCGTCGGTGTGGGCGATCGCCACCCGGTCGAAGAGGGCGCGGTTCAGTTCCCGGGCCAGGTCGTCCAGGTTGACGGTGTCCTGGGCCCGGAAGGTCACGCCCAGTACGTTGCCCAGGGTCCGCCGGAACGCGCCGAGCGTGGCGGCGCCGTCCTGGGAGGTGGCGACGAGGAGGAAGCCGCCGACGTCGGCGTCGGTGGTGGCCTGCGCGCTCATCAGTTCGATGAACCGGCGCGAGTCGCAGGTGTCGATGACGACGACGGCCCAGCCGGCTCCTTCGGAGAGCTGCCGCGTCCTCACGTGGTGCAGCAGGTCCTGGGGCGTGACGCCGTTGCGGGTCAGCGGGTTCGGGCTGCGGGAGTGGGCGAGCAGTGCGGTCGAGGCCCCGTCGGCGGAGCCGTGGCCGACCCAGTACAGGACGGTGTCGCCCGCGGGGGCGCGTACCGACCAGTGTTCGAGACGGTCGTCGACGGCGTCCGCACCCCGCTCCTCCGGGTCGGCGGTCCACGGCTCGGGGCGGGCGCCGAACGGTGCGAGCAGGGCGGCGACGCCCGCGACTTCGGTGTCGGTGTCCAGCGGTGCGTGGTGGCGGTAGCGGCCGATGTCCACGGGGAAGAACAGGGGCCCTTCGGCGTCGCCCTCCGCCGGGGCGTCGGTACCCATGCCGCGGCCGCCTACCGCCCGGCCCCGCCGTCCGCCGCGACCGGGTCGCGGGGGAGGGCCAGGACGAGCTGGGTCAGGGGGCCTCGGCCGTCGGCCTTGACGCGGACCCGGTACAGGCCGGGCGCGGGCAGCGTCACGGACGCGCCGACGACGCCGTCCCGCCGGCGGAGCCTCGGCCTGGCGACGCGGCGTCCGCTCGCCGCCTCGTGGACCGAGCAGGTGATGCCGTTGAGGCTGTCGATGACGGTGTCGGGTGCGGGCAGCAGATTCAGCTCCAGTTTCGATCCGGCGACGGCGCTGTCGGGGAGTTCCAGGCCGAACGCCCGGTCGCCGTCGCCCTGCAGCGCGCCCAGCTCGTGCTCGGTCAGGACGGCACGGACGTGGGCCAGGACGTGGTCGTCCTTGGCGAGCGCCCCGTGGGTGAGGGGCACGTATTCGGCCGGTACGTCGGGGCCGGGCACGGCGGCGTCCCGGTACACGGTCCCGTCGCCCCGCCGGTCCCGGCGCAGCGGGACGCCGTTGACGTCGCGGCCCACCTCGCCGGAGCGGTCCGGGAGGAAGGCGGTGTACCGCACGTGTGCGACGCCGTTGTCCAGCACGATGGTCTGGGGGGTGGGCTGTGTGGTGCCGACGACGGCCCGGTGCACGCCCATCGGCACGCGGCGGCGGCGCAGCCGTTCGTGGTTCCCGAGCGTCCGGGAGGCGAGTCCGGGGTCGCCGCCGAGCCTCTTGACGTCGCCGGCGTCGAGCCCGCGGACGTCCTGTCCGGCGTCCACGCACCGGTAGGCGGGCAGCAGGTCGTGGACCGCCGGCAGGGTGGCGGCGAGGGCCTGCATGCGCTGCAGCAGCCGGTCGGGGACCGGGTAGGCCCGGTGGCCGTTGAGCAGCTGGACGGCTTTGAGGGAGCCGAGGAAGGGCGTCCCGAGCGTGAGCACGGTCCGTGTGCGGGGGACGAGGTCGCTGCCCTGGGAGGCGGCGTGCTCGAAGGCGGCGCGGGTGACCAGGCCCCCCATGGAGTGCGCGACGAAGACCAGCCGGGCCTCGCGCCCGTCCGGGTGCAGCCGCCGGGCCAGGTCGTGCGCGTCGTCCGCCAGCCAGCGGTCCAGGTGGCGGTGGGCGGCCTCGGCCAGCAGCGCTCCGTTGACCTCTGCCGGCAGCCGCCAGTCGTAGGCGAACTCCAGCACCGCCGCGGGGTCGGCCACGCTGGCGCGCACGGCCCGGCGCAGCGCGCCGAGGCTCTCCAGGCCCTTGAGGAACGGAGCCCAGACCGGGACCTCCACGATGCCGGTGGCCCGGATCCTGCCGTAGTCGCCGGCCAGCTCCCGCTCGTCGAGGTGCAGTGGCCGCAGGCCGTCCGCGCGGGTGAACAGCGACAGCATCGCCGCCGGGTGCTTCAGCCCCCACACGGGGCGGTCCCCCGACGTGTCCCACAGTGCGCTGCCCATGATGCCGGGCACCACGACGACCGCGTCATGCGTCACGTCCGGAGCGGGCGGCGGATCCGTGCGCCACGGCGGGGCGGCCGCGCCCGTGCCGCCGTCGGCCGTGCCCCCGGGTCCCCCACGCCTCATGCGGGGGACCCTAACGCAGCGGGGGCCCGTGCGGTGGAGGATCGTCAGGGTTCACACAGGCGGATGGCGAGGGCGGCGACGTCGTCGTCGAGCCGGCCCCTGCTGTGGTGGACGAGGTCCCGGTGGAGCGCCGTGAGCAGCTCGCGGGGCGGGGTCGGGGGCTGACGGCGCATCCAGGCCGTCAGCGGGAAGAACTCGCCGTCGCGGGCGCGGGCCTCGGCGATCCCGTCGGTGTAGAGGAGCAGCAGGTCCCCGGGGGCGAACTCGAAGCTGTCGACGCTGTAGTGATCGCCGATCAGCTCCGCGAGACTGAGCAGCGGCGAGGGGACCGCCGGTTCGAGGACCCGGAGCTCACCCCGGTTCAGGAGCAGTGGCGGGGGGTGCCCGCAGTTGAGGATGTCGATGTACCCGCCCCCGTGCGGGATCTGGACGAGCAGGGCGGTGGCGAACCGCTCCGTCGCTCCGTCGGCGGGGAAGGCGGCGTTGTAGCGGGTGCTGCTGGCGTCCATCCGGCGTGCGACGTCGACCATGTCGGTCTCGTCGTAGGCCGCCTCCCGGAAGGCGTTGACGATGGCCGCCGCCGACCCCACCGCGGGCAGCCCCTTGCCCCGCACGTCACCGATGAGCAGCCGCACCCCGTACGGAGTGTCGGCCACCTCGTAGAAGTCCCCGCCGATGCGGGCCTCCGCCGCGGCCGCCAGGTACAGCGACTCGATCGCGACGTCGCCGAAGCGGCGGGGCATCGGGCTCAGCACCACCTGCTGCGCCGCGTCGGCGACGAGCCTCACCTGGAACAGGGTGCGCTCGCGCTGCAGCCGCAGGTGGCTTCCGTACGCGGCGGCGACGGTGACGGCGATGATCCCCGCGGCCGTCCACCACGTCCCGAGGTCGGGGAAGACGAGGCTGAGGCCGATCATCAGCATCAGGCAGACCGTGCCGAGCAGGACGGTGGGGAGCACCGGCCACATGGCGGCGGCGAGGGCCGGCGCGGCGGGCAGGAGGCGGCTGAAGGCCATCTCCGGCGGAGTGGTGTACGCCAGGCTGGCGATGACGACGGTCAGGATGACCGGCGACAGCCGCACAAGCCTTCCCGGGCCGGGGCGCCGACGGAGCCGCGGCCGTCCGGACTCGATCACAGTTCACAGGATATCTACGCAATGGGGGCATAGCGCCCCGTGCGGCGGATGGCCGTCGGCTCCCGGGGGCCGTCAGGGCGTCGAGTCCGGCGGCGAACAGCGGCGCGGGGTGCCCGCCGGCCGGGTCGCGGTACTCCGCCAGGTGGGCGGTGAACGGGTCCGGGGCCGGGGGCGTTCACCGCCGGGGACGGGCGTGCCGTGGAGCGGGAAACGCCGCCGGGGTCCGCCAGGGCCCGGTCGCGCAGGGCGTGCGCCGGCCCCGCCAGGTCCGCACCCGCCCCGGACCGACTCGGTCATCAGTTCGCTCCCCTCTCGCCCGCCAGGGGCACCCCAAATGCCGAAGGAGACCGGACCGCCTTGCCCGCCGCTGAGGCGGCCCCCCACGGCCCCACCCGCCGCCGGGCCGCCGCCGACCCGGGCGCGCCGGCCCGGCACCGGCCGGGATCCTCGTCGGCGCCCCGCTGCGGACGGTCCGGGAGGTCCCGGCAGGCCCCCGTCACGACCGCGGAACGCCTCGTGAGCGCCGCCCTCAGCGGCCTCGGAATCAGAAGGGGTCGACCTCCACGTGGCCGGCGGAGGCCGTGCAGACGTCCCACCGCTCACCGCTCCGCCGCAGCTCCAGGACCACCGCGACCCGGTCGCCCGTACGCGGAAGCAGGTCCACGTTCACCGCGGCCCGGTCCCCGCTCTCCGTGGACGACACGATCCGGTGCCCGAACGCCGGCGCGAGACGGCGGAGCGCCGCCACGGGATCCTCACCCCCGGCCGGACAGGTGCCGCTCCGCGCGGCGGCCGGACCGGGCCCGCCGCCTCCCGCCGCGTCGAGGTACGCGTCCACCGCCCGGTGCAGCGGGCCCGCGGCCGGCCCGCCGCCGCCCGGGAGGACGGCCGCCACCCCGACCCCCGCCACGGTCAGCGGCACCCCGACCGCCAGCGCCACGACCCAGCCCCCGGTACCCCGCATCGCCCCGCCCCTCCGCCGAACCGCCCTCCAGTGACGCGGGAGACGCACGGCCGCGCCCAGCCGTTCCCGCCCCCGTCAGCGCCCGCCCGCCGGAGGCTCGGGCATCCAGTCGCGCGCCGGGTCGTACTCCAGCCAACGGCTGCGCGCCGCCTCGGCGGCACAGGCCGCGGTGAGGCGGCCGAGCCCCGGATGCCCGTTGCCGGTGTGCCACAGCAGCGACCAGGCGTACAGCGGCGTGGGGTCGACCAGCGGGACCTGGCACAGGCCGGGGACGTCCGGGAGCGGGAGGTCGGCGGGCACGAGCGAGAACAGCCGCGGGTCTCCCGCCACCTCCGCGAGGAAGCGGCCCAGCCCCAGGTTGATGCCCGACGCCCGGTCCGCGATGCCGAACCGGTCGGCGAACCGGTGGAGGAAGTCGAGCCGGTCCAGCGTGCCGGGCGCCCACAGCACGCTGCCCCGCAGCTGCTCCGGCCGCAGCGCCGCCGCGGCCGCGAGCGGGTGCGCGGTACTCAGTACGGCGTCCACGGGTTCGAGGCGGACCAGCCGGTGCGCCAGTCCGCCGTGCAGCGGAGGGTGGACCCGGCCGAAGGCCGCGTCGATCTCCCCGGCCAGCAGCGCCGCGGCGACCGACGGCAGGTCGCGGCCGTGCCCCGGCACCAGCTCCCCGGCCCCCGCGGCCACCCGGGCCAGCGTCCGCATGGGCGCGTACAGGTGCCCCCAGACGTCCACCCGCAGCGGCCGGCCGGTCCCGGCGGCCGCCGCGACCGCGGCGTCGGCGGCGGCCACCGTGTGCCGGGTCGGCGCGAGGAACCGGCCCCCGGCCCCGGTGAGCCGGACGCCGGTCCCGCCGCGCTCGAACAGTCGAGTGCCGAGCAGGGATTCCAGCCGTGCGATCCGCTTGGACAGCGCCTGCTGGGAGATGCCGAGCATCCCGGCCGCCCGCCCGAAGTGCAGTTCCTCTGCGGCGCACACGAAGGCACGTACCTGCGCCACATCAAGATCCATGGCCCTCACCATAGGTGACAACCATTGGTTGTCGGCCGCGCGCTCCGGTTGTTGGATCAGCGGGCGGCCGCCGGTGTTGCATGCTCGGCATGCAGAGACTGACCCCCACCGGGGACCCGGCGCGTCCGGCCGCCCTCGCCGAGTCCCCCCGGCCGGTCCCGGAACCGGACGGGTCACTGGTCGAGGCCGACGCGTTCGCCGCCGCCCAGTGGACCCGCGCCACCGGCGCGGGAGTCGACCCCCACGAGTACCGCCGCGTCACCGGCGCCCTGACGTCCCTGGACGACTGGGGCCCGGCCCTCGTCCGCACCGCGCACACCCATCTCACGCGCGCCGACCGGGCGGCCTCGTCCGTCTCCGCCGGCGAACACCTGCTGATGGCGGCCCGCTGGTTCCACCTCGCCACGCTCGCCCCCCACGCCCGTGCGGCCGGTGCCGCCGCCGACGCGGACGAGGCCCTGGGCCGCGCGCTCGCCCTGCTGGAGCCCGGCGCGCGGCGGGTGAGCGGCGATGGCTTCACCGGCTGGCTGCGCGGCCCGGACGACGCGCCCGCCACCGTGGTCGTCGTCCCCGGACTGGACTCCGCCAAGGAGGAGTTCCTCGACCTGGCGGCCGCGCTGCTGGCCCGGGGGCTGGCCGTGTTCGCGATGGACGGCCCGGGACAGGGCGTCCTCGCGCGGACGACGACCCTCCGGCCGGAGTACGAACAGGTCGTCAGCCGGGTCGTCGACGCGCTCGGGGCCCCGCGCGTCGGCCTCGTCGGCCTCAGTCTGGGCGGCTACTTCGCCGCCCGCGCCGCCGCCCTGGAGCCCCGGGTGGCGGCGGTCGCCACCGTCAGCGGGCCCTTCCGCCTCGACTGGGAGGAACTGCCCCCGCCGGTGCGGGACGTCATGGCCCGCCGCACCGGGGGCGAAGGCGCCGCACGCGCCTTCGCACGGCAGGTGAACCTGTCCGCCCTGGCGGGCCGGATCACGGCCCCGCTGCTGGTCGTCGACGGCGGGGCGGACGTCATCCCCGGCGTCACGAACGGCGAGCCGCTGGCCCGGCTGGCCCCGCACGGCAGCCACCTCGGCGTCCCGTACGGCGACCACCTCCTCGGCAGCGTCCGCCCGGACTGGCTGCCCCGCCTCGCCGACCACTTCGCGCACACCCTGACCGCCCCGGGGACGGACCCCGCCCGGCCGGGCGGGGTCCGTCAGACGGGCGTCCCGCCGGCGTTGCGGATCAGCTGCCGGAGCACCCTCACGGTGGTGGCGTAGTCCGCTTCGTCGATGCCCTCGTGGAGGGCGGCGCGGATCGCGGGACCGTTGCGGGAGAACTCGACGCGGGCCCGCTCACCCTCCTCGGTGAGCCACAGCCGGTCCTCGTCGTCGTGGCGCAGCCAGCCGCGCTCGACGAGCACCGCGGCCTCCGCCGCCAGGTCGTCCTCGGCCCGGATGTAGGAGGCCATGGCCGCCCGCAGGGCGGGCAGGGTCATCCCCTCGCCGTCGGGCGAGATGTCGTTCACCGACAGGTTCCGCAGCAGCCAGAACTGGGGCTGGGTGTAGCCCTTCTCGGCCTGCCGGGCGCGGGTGTACGCGATGAGTGCCTCGTAGGCGACACCGGTCACGTAGGCGGCGGGGGGTCCGACGGGTTGGTCCCCGGAGCGCTGCTCTGTTCCCGGATGTGGCGGAGGTGTGGTCGTTCCCATCCGGTGATCTTGACACGAGGCCCCTCGAACCCGGGTCGAGAAAGGGTCGAGGCCGGGGGGGTGCCCCTATGGGTTTGGTCAAGCTGATGGGGCGGGTTGGGGTTCGTAGAAGGTGCCGTCGCGGAGCATCGCGAAGAGCACGTCGGCT